>JABABO010000404.1 GCA_014238195.1 Kordiimonadaceae bacterium
TGATGCACGGACACTTACCGACCATCCACGTGGGCGCATGTTATTGCTGATTGCGCGTCTGAAAGACCAAGCTTTAAAAGGGGCGGCATTTACAAGTGATGTTGCTGCGCTGCGCGCTGAAACAAATGATGCGCGTTCAGCTTTTACGCCTGTGGACCAGCAGCGCATCGGCGCAGTTATCGCCCGCTTGGATACACCAGCAACGACAGGTATTTGGACTTATAGCAGCCTTGTCAATAATTTTGGCACTGTCACACAAGATATATTAAACACAGAAGCACAGGCCAAGGGTTCGTGGCTCAGTGGCTTATTTACAGTACGCCGTACAGATGCAACAGCTTTGGGCGTTGATGCCATAGTAAGGGATGCTGAGCTGGCTTTACTTGCCCGTGATGTTTTAGGTAGTGTTCTGCATCTGGAAACATTACCAGAAACCAGCAAAGCTGTAGCCATGCCTTGGATTACCGCCGCGAAAAATCATGTGAGTGTTCTAGGTGATCTTGATCAACTCACCAATATGATTGCCGCTCAGCCGCAAACAGAAAGTCAAGGTCAAGTCCAGTGATCAGGTTATTTTTGATATTTTCGGTCTTGTTGCTGGCAACGGCGGGCGCGGTTTGGATGGCAGACCATCGCGGGGTGGTTCAAATTGACTTTGAAGGCGTGCAAGTGACCACAAGTTTTGCGGCCATTATCTTGCTGCTGGGTTTTACAGGTGTTTTGGCTGCGTTCCTAACGTGGTTTATTGGCTGGCTGCGTGCTGAAATGCCAATTGTTGGACATCGCAGAAACATTAAACGTCAAAGCCGAGGCTTTGATCTGTTGAATAAGTCGCTTGTTGCATTATCGGCTGGGGATCCTAAATTGGCATCCCGCCTTATTGCCAGAGCAGAAGTGTTATTACCCCCTCAACCAATGGTGCATTTAATCGCAGCCGAAGCCGCAAGTCGCAGCGGTAATGATGGGGAAGCTCAGAAGCGCTATCACACCCTTGCCGCTAGTGATGACGGGCGATTAATTGGCCTGCGCGGTCAGCTTAACAAAGCACAGCAAAAAGGTCATGTACATGAAGCATTAAAGCTTGCGCGCGCGGCACTCGCGGAAAACAAAAACAGCCCGTGGGCTATGAAGGCCTGCTTTGCCCTTGAAGTTGCAGGGGGTCACTGGGTTGAAGCTTTATCCATTATGGACGGGCAAGTGAAAGCAGGCTTTGTGACACGCGTAGAAGCAGAACGTCATAAAGCGGCGTTGTATTTTGCAAAGGCAACCGAAGCCAGCTTGCGCGGTGCCAGCGACGTGGCCATTAAAGACTATCAGTTAGCCATAAAACATCGCCGTGATTTTGCCCCAGCCACTGCTGCGCTTGCTAAAGTCTATCACAGTCAAGGCAATAGTAAAAAAGCTGTCAAACTTATCAAGGACGGCTGGCAAGTCATGCCGCACCAAAGCCTGCGCCGCGCCTACCGCACGTTTGATGTCACTGAAAGCAAAGCTGGATGGTTGCAGCGGGTGCGCGGTCTTGTGGCAGGGAACCCTGACCACCTTGAAAGTCGTATGCTGCTTTTAGGTGCTCTGATGGATGCGGGGGAATACGCAGGCGCAGTGGGCATAATGGAACAGATTACCGCTGATCTCACTACTGCAGATCAAAAGCCTACTAAAAACCTTGCGGCGCTGAAACTGCGCCTTGCCCGTGAAGCAGGGGACGCCGTACCAGAGGGTTATGAAACCCAGTCCCTTGAAAATGATGTAATACATGCAGTGCCAGACCCAGCATGGCATTGCACTGATTGCGGCCACAGCCCGACAGCTTGGGGCGTTTTATGTGAAGGCTGTGGCGGATTTGATACCTTTGAGTGGCGGAATAGCTATCAGCAGACACCAGTCTCGCAGACGGCTAAAACCCATAATGAGCGAAGCCCCATGATTTTATTATCTGATTAGGATGCTGCCGTGTAAAGGTTTTACCCTTTAAAACGCCAGTCTCCATTATATCCAGTCCCCAATATAAAAGGCGTCAGTCCAACGTCTGTGGATTGCGACCCATTTTGATCAGGCTGAAATTAAGGATTAAAACGACAAACAATCCAGGTAGCCCCCCTAAATTGGAGAGCATCCTTACGCCGTCAACCCCAGACCGTGAAACCATTACCCAAGCTGTTGTCCCCAAAAGTGCAATCCAAATGATACGGATTACTTTACCAGTAAAAACGTCTGTATTGCTTGTCTCAGTGTCGTTTGATGCGCTTTCTTCTTCATGTTTTTCGCACAGGACTGCGATAGCTTCTGTGTTGCTGTCTGCCGCAGTTACATAGGATATAAACGTAAGAATAAGTAATAACGGTATGACAAACATGGCCCCAGGTAAAGTTGACATAGCCTCAAAGACCACAGATTCTGGCCCTTTTGTGTCAAGCGCTGTTTTCAATAGACCGCCTAAACTTTCGTTGGTTTCCATTGTAAAAACACCCAGCACGCTCATCCATACCATGGCAAATAGCGACGGGATGAAAAAATTAGTCATGATAAATTGACGCACTGTATACCCCCGTGCGATGCGCCCTAAAAACAAAGTTGTAACAGGCGCCCAAGCCAACCAATTGGCCCAATAAAAAATCGTCCATGCTTTAGCCCATTCGGGATTATCAGCCACACCAATGGTGAGCGAGCGATCCGTAAATTCAAGCATATAGTTAATGCTGGCGCTGGCGCCTTGGCTGATGATTTCGCCTGTTGGACCCAAAATAAACAGATATGCCAACAACAATAAGAAAAACTTAAAATTTATATCAGACAGTATGCGGATACCTTTCATTAACCCAGAAAGGGATGAAATCAATACGGTCACCATGATCATGGCGATTATGATGCTGAGCAAATGAGAACTATCCCCAAAGCCCAGATACGTGATGACCCCGCCCGATAATAAAAGCGCCCCAGAGCCGAGCGAGGCTGCCATACCAAGTATCAGGGCGAGCAAAATGCAAATATCCAAAAACCCAGTTACCACTTTTGGGGCTGGCTGGCCCAATAAAATTGTCACTGGCCCGCCAACAGATGATGGTAGCTTTTTGTTATGAATGGTAAGCGCAAAAGTTATGCCGGCGACTGTATATATTGCATAGGGGCTGAACGCCCAGTGCATGAACATGGACGTCAGCGCGAACTCTTTTGCCTCAACGCTTGCTGGGATTATGTCCCGCCCCCCAGGGCTATAAATATGGAACATTGGTTCCGCAGAACCCCAAAACAGCAAGCCTGTTGCAATCGTTGTACAAATTGTAATCGCTGACCAATTCCAACGGCTCAACAAAGGTTTAGCATCTTTGCCACCAATGCGGACGCGCCCTAATTTGGAGGTGTAAGCCCAAATAACTGTAATAAAAAACAAACTGACCGACACAGTGAAAGCATTGTAAAAAGTCTCCAGAATCCAAGTATTTATGCGGGATGCGGTGTCTAGCAGAATTTCTGGGGCTGTTAAACTAAGCCCTGCTGCTGTGATAAACACAGACATTGGTAATAGTAAAACAAGGGGACGGATATTGGTAAAATTTTTGAACATGCGTGTCCATAGCATAATCTGTTTAAATCTGTGAACAATTATTTAAGATGCCTTTATTGATCATTATATGATAAGGCACCAACAGGAACGACACTTTTGTGTTTTGTGTTTTCAGCTAGGCTTGATTAAAATAAACCAGCTGAATTATAGAGATACTCTTTATCATAGGTTGGTAAGTGACGTGTGTGATCAAAGTGTAACGGATTAAAAATGACCCATAGTTTTTTAAAAACTCAATCTTTGTTAACCGATAATACAAATTTATTGACAGAGCTTGCTGCGTTTTTAACAGATCAGTGCGATGATGATTTATATGTAGCTGAGACGCCAATTAACGCAATAGGGACCCATGTACGTCATATTTATGATCACTATTGTCTTTTTCTAACTGGCCTTGATACCCAAATAATAGATTATGATAATCGCAACCGTGATACCCAGGTCAGCGACTTGAAAGCTGTGGGCATTGACCGCCTTAATCGCACAGTAAAAACATTGCTTACGCTTGACGATTTGGACATGAACACCCCTTTGACGATTTCTCTCAGTACACATAAAAAGAACCCTGCAGTGCCAACACTAAGTACAGTTGGTCGTGAACTTGCTTTTTGTCATAGTCATACCGTGCACCATATGGCGTTCATTAAAGCGATCGCATCCGACAAAATTCACAATGTAGACCCAAGTTTTGCCAAAGCCCCTTCGACGTTAAAATTTGAGCGGGCTTGATGTGTAGCCTCAGTTGGATACGCAGCGATAAAAGCGTGCAATTATTTTTTAACCGTGATGAATATTATAGCCGGGCAGCCGCTAGCCTACCCGTAATGTTGGAAAATGGTCATGTGCAAGCCTTGATGCCTATTGATCCTGTTGGTGGCGGCAGTTGGATGTGTGTTAATAATCATGGTTTAGCGATTTTTTTGTTGAATAATTATGAAATCTCAACACTAAACGATCAAAAGTATCGCAGCCGTGGATTACTTGTTAAAAGTCTAGGGCTTTCAGGAACATTGGAACAGGTCGTTCAAAATATCAAATCTGAGGATTTTCCCCAGTATGCACCCTTAACCTTGTGTGCGTTTGATTGTCATAAGGAATATATTTGGGGGTGGGACGGGGCTGTGCTGCGTAAGCAAAACCCCGATGGCTTTATAGCATCTAGCAGCCTGCGCCCAAAGGAAGTCATTGCTGAACGGAAGGCGCTTTTTGACGCTGCTAGATCAAACCCAGATCAATTACGCAGGCTGCACACTTTGCATTCAGATGATCCCGAGGTTGGTTTCTGTGTCCACCGCGAAGGTGCGGGCACCCGTAATTATAGCGAGATTACCCTAACAACCAAGCAGGTCACCCTAGATCATGCAGCTGGTGCGCCGTGTGAAACAGCCTTGCTGTCTTATCATTTGAAAAGGGTTGCTTGATGAACAAATTGTCTTTGACAGAAGCCATCAAAATATCCTTTAGCCGTGCTATCAAATGGGAATATTGGCCGATCTGGATTTTTTATCTGCCCATTGGACTGTATGCGATAAGCCAATTTTTGATCGGTAAAGGCACTGCTTGCTTGATGGTTAACCCTGGCTTGCCCCTAGCTGGAATGATGGGGGATGATAAAGCTGGCCCCTTGCTGCGGCTTCAGAAAAAAGCGCCCGACCTTTGTGCGCCTACGCTTTTTATAAATGTGCAAATTGAGAAAAACCCGATTGATTCGCTAGAAAAATGGATGAAAGATAATAATTTAAATTATCCAATAATTTTAAAACCTGATCATGGGTGCCGTGGCATGGGGGTTAAAAATATCAAAGATAGCCAGCAGGCTATAGCCTATTTTAAAACGCACCCCGTTGCGACGCTGGCGCAAGGCTATATCGAAGGCCAAGAGTTTGGCATTTTTTATATGGTTGATCCTGAAAACCAAAAGCCGTTTATTTATTCACTGGCTGAAAAGACTTTCCCCTATGTCTACGGCGACGGAAAGCGCAATTTGCGCACAATTTTACTATCGGACACACATGCAAAACATCTTGCGCGTTTTTTGTTGCAGGAGCATCAAAGCCGGCTATCAGACGTACTAGAAAAAGATCAGAAATTTAAGATTATTAATCTCGGTACCCACAGCAAAGGGTCCATATTTGTTAATGCTGGTCAGCATATCACGCCAGATCTAACAGCTGCGTGTCACCGTGCAGCGACTGCCGTAGGCGGGTTTAATTTTGGTCGTTATGACGTGCGGGCTGCAAGTGCCCAAGCCTTAGAGCGCGGTGACTTTAAAGTGTTAGAAGTGAACGGTCTAACCGCCGAGGCCGCGCATTTATACGCACCAAACACATCCCTATTGACAGCGTGGAGGATTTTGCTGCAACAGTGGCAATATGCCTATAGGTTTGGTAAATATAACGAACGTATTTTGAACAAAAAAGTAGCTTTTAGTGATGTCTATCGTGCAATCAGGCCTTAGCGAGCCACTGACATATAAAAATGCAGTAACGGGTTTTGATGACGTACCAAGCGGTGTGCCTTGCCTTTTAACTGTCGGACCTTATGAAGTACGTCTCGCTGAAACCCGTGCAGAATTAAATGCGACGGTAAAATTACGACAAGATGTTTTTTTTGGATACCGCGATGAAAATGACCGTCCTGGCCTTGAAAAACGCGATGAAACCGCACATCATTTGATCGTTATTGAAAAATTATCCGATGGTTGCCAGAAAATTGTTGGTAATTTGCGCTTAATTAACAGCCTGTATAAGGACTCTGCGGAAAATTTTTATAGCGATGAATATTATGATTATAGCGCTTTGTTAGATCGGTATGGCAGGGCAAATGAGCCACACATAGAGTTAGGACGCTTTTGTATTGCCGAAGGGTTGCGCCACGGGAAAATACTCATGCTACTATGGAAATCAGCAACCCTATACTTAAAGCATTTTGACCCAAGTATGATGTTTGGTATAAGCAGTTTTTCAGGCACAGACTTATCCGTTCATCTCCCAGCCCTAACGATGTTACGCGAGACACGTCTGGTTGAAGATGGCTTTATGCCAACTGCTAAACTGGATGCTGCGTCCTTATATGATATTCCTGCTGCCAAGATTGAAGGCCAAGCCGAAGTGCCCACACTTGTTAAGGGATACCTAAAAATGGGCGCTAGGATCAGCGATACCTATTATATTGATCATCTGTATCAAACGATTTTTGTGTTTTTATATGTCACGAAACAAGGTTTTCTCGAATATTTTGAGAAGTGAATGAATGGCTCATGCTTGCCATCCTTTGACACGAAGGTTAGGGAATGTTACCGGGAAAACGTTAACACACCGTCCTCTAGCCGCGTCCATTTAATCGCGAAATAGTCCTGTAAGTAATTATCACGGTTACGCCACGGTGTTTTAGTGCCTTGCTTGGGCATAATGGCGGCTGCACGCTCAACATATCCTGATTTTAGGCCTATAATCGCTTCTTGATCAACGGCTTCTGGTTCACCTGGGATGACGGCCTTATAGCCTTTTTTATCCATTCGTTTGATCATTCGGCATAAATACTGGCTGGTTAAGTCAGCCTTTAGGGTCCACGACGCATTGGTATAGCCAAAAACACCGATACAATTGGGGATGCCTGAAAACATCATGCCTTTATAGACGGTATGATTAGCAATATCTATTTTTTGATCATCTTTATAAATATCAATACCTCCTAGAAATTGGAGGTGCAGCCCCGTTGCAGGGATAATGATATCAGCGTTTAATGTTTCGCCAGATTTCAATAAAACACCTTTTTCAGTAAAGGTTTCAATATGATCCGTGACCACAGATGCCGAGCCATTTTTGAGGGCTTTAAAAAGGTCATTGTCTGGTACTACACATAAGCGCTGATCCCAAGGGTTATAGGACGGCGTAAAATGCTTTTTCACATCAAAATCAGGACCGAGTTCTTTTTCCACCATACCCGTTAACCATTCACGGACCTGTTTTGGGCGTTTTTTTGATATATTGAACATGAACAAACTAAGTAGCACATTCTTAAACCGGGCGAGTTGATGCGCTAAACGCTTGGGCAGAAACTTTTTCAAATGATTAGCAATTTTATCTTCTGCGGGCCGCGAGAAAACATAGGAGGGGGAACGCTGCAACATTGTCACGTGCCGTGCGGTTTCTGCCATGGTCGGTACCAGTGTCACGGCGGTGGCACCACTGCCGATCACCAAAATATTTTTGTCTTGATAATCAAGGCCTTCTGGCCAGTGCTGTGGATGGGCAATCGTACCTTTGAAATCATCATAACCTTTAAAGTCTGGCAGGTACCCTTTTTCATAGCGGTAATACCCTGTGGCCGCGACAAGCATAGTGCAGCTCATTTGAAAGCTGCTGTTACCCGAACCATCCGTGACATCAACTATCCAGTGGTTTTCAGCGCTAACCCAGCGCATACAGGTAACTTTGTGCTGAAAGCGGATCTGCTCATGTCCGTTATAATCGTCTAATGTCTCATTCAGGTATTTTAAAATAGCGGGTGCTGCAGCAATATCTTTAGGGTCTTTCCAAGGGCGGAAATTATAGCCAAAGGTATACATGTCAGAATCAGATCGGATACCAGGATATTTAAACAAGTCCCACGTACCGCCAATATTTGCGCGGTTTTCAAGCACAACAATCTTTTTATCAGGGCACTTGCGTTTCAGATGGCACAATGCCCCAATCCCAGAAATGCCCGCACCAATAATCAATACGTCGGAATGTTCCACATGCATACCCTTTGTCGTGTAATATTACGGTTAGACTCAATACTAGAACGGTCGGTTTGATTATTATCAGTAAAGCGCAAAAAGTCTAGCTTTACTAGGGCAAGCATTCTAAATTTCGCCCTAGAACTCTGCGGGATAAGGTTTGCTATTTTCACTATCGTCTTGTGGGTTGTTCATTGTTTGGCGTTCATAAAAACTTCTCGGCGGGGGTGTCCAACCCTTTTCACCGCGTGCATGTTTTTCGCCTTGCAATAAGGCGATTGCGTCCGTTAAATTGACTTTATATTCTTCCAAAGCGTTTTTAAACCCAGCCTCATTCGCCAGCGTTCCATCATCGCTGTAAAAGGGCGCCATTTGCGCTAATGCCTTACGATCAAATTTAGTATAAAGGCTTGAAACCCGTTCCGCTTGAAAAGGGTGCTCGCCAAGGGCCGTAAGCGCATAACGCCCTGCCCGCATGGCGCTATCGAACGTTTCACGGACAATATCGCTGGCACCAGCTTGATATAAGGTATACACATGCACGCGGTTTCGGGCGCGGGCAATGATATGCAAGTCGGGCCGCTCACGCCGTGCAAACTTGACAATTTCAACAGACCTTTCAACATCGTCAATGGCAACAATTAGGATTTTAGCATCACTCAGGCCTGCGGCAATTAGAAGGTCTGGTCTTGAGGCATCGCCAAAAAATGTCCGAATACCGAAACGCCGCATGTCGTCAACAACACTGCTTTGATGGTCGAGCACCACAGTTTTATAACCCATTGCCAGCAATAGCCGATTGACAACTTGGCCAAAACGTCCATGCCCTGCAATAATCACATTACCAATATCATCGATATTGTCGGCATCCCTAACATCTGAATCATGCTCAGGTTTCATGATAAATTTATCATAAGCAATAAACAAAAAAGGTGTCAGCATCATTGAAAGCGCGACAACAAGCGATAACATTTGCCCCAGTTCTGATGGCAGCGCATGGTTTTGAGTGCTGAAATTAATCAATACAAAGCCAAATTCACCCACCTGACAAAGCCCAAGCCCAACAAGCCAACTGGCGCTGTGAGACACTTTCAAAAGTTTCGACATGCCGAACAACACGGTAAATTTAAGGGCAATAATGCCAACCACCATCGCAAGGATGACACCGTATTCACTGAGTAACACAGTAACATCAATACCTGCCCCTACGGTGATAAAAAACAGGCCGAGTAATAATCCTTTAAACGGTGCGATATCGCTTTCCAATTCATGGCGGTATTCATTATTGGCAAGCACAACGCCTGCTAAAAAAGTACCAAAAGCGGGGGATAACCCCACGAGCTCCATCAACAGCGCCGTGGCAATCACCAGCAGTAATGCCGCCGCCGTAAATATCTCACGCAGTTTGCTTTCGCCGATAAAACGCAGTAAGGGCCGCATTAAAAAATGACCACCGCACACAACAACGCCAACGGCTGCAAATGTTGCTAGAACCCGCGCCCAGCCAGGTAAGGCTGCCAGTAATGTTTCATGGGCTTGGCCCGCAGCACCAATATTTGCATCCCCAATGATGTCGGGCATAGCAAGCAGAGGTATAATCGCCAGCGTCGGGATAACAGCAATATCCTGAAACAGGAGCGTCGCAAAACTAGCTTCCCCGCCATCGGTTTTCATCAAGCCTTTCTCGGTCAAGGTTTGCAAGACTATTGCCGAGGAAGACTGCGTAACAATCAAGCCAATAATCAGCGCAATCTGCCATGATAGCCCAAGTAAAACCCCGACGCCTGTCACAGCCGCGACACAAGCCCCAAGCTGCAATCCACCAAGCCCTAAAAGCCGCCTGCGCATATCCCATAATAGTTTTGGTTCTAGCTCTAACCCCACAAGAAATAACATCATCACAATGCCAAATTCGGCAAACTGTTGCAGGGCTTCAGTCTCGCTTCCCACGATGCCCAGAATTGGGCCAATCATCACCCCAGCGATCAAATACCCTAACACCGAGCCAAGACCAAGGCGCTTGGCAATAGGGACAGTAATAACGGATGCAATCAAATAGACAAACGCCTGAAATAATAATCCAGTGAGCATTACTGTGCTCCCTTCAGGTTTGTAAGTGTCGTTAGGTAGTGCTGAATGTGGGTGTCTATTCTATCATCTGTTGCCGCGCATTTGGCGCTATAAAGCACCAATGGGCTTAAAAATTCCATATCACATAAAATGGCTGTCTGCTGAATGGGTGTTAGCAGTGTGCTCAGCGGATAATTATTAGTTCCGTTGCTACTGTATGTATCCTTGGAACCCCCAGCAGTGATGACACATAGTAGTTTTTTCCCAGCTAAGGCTGTGCCGCCATCACCGTAAGCAAAGCCGTATTCTAACACTTGGTCCTGCCATTCTTTTAAAAGTGCAGGGGTGCTGTACCAATATAAGGGGAATTGCAAAACGATCACATCGTGGGCGATTAAGCGTTCTTGCTCCTGCACAATATCGATATAATAGGTCGGATATTCCGCATACAGGTCCACAATTTTCACATGGCCCAGTTCGGCAGCGGCATTGATCAATTGTTCGTTGGCGCGGGAAAGGTCGCGCCTTGGGTGCGCATAAACGATGATAATATTTGTTTTATCGGTCATATATCATTCAAATATCTAAAAGCCAGAACTTTCGTCGCTCAATCGAGTTAATGCAGAAGTATACGAAACTGCCGTAAAGCAGGCAACCCACGCTGTGTATTTGCTAAGATCATGAACGTCCTTTTGAGTAGTAACGCACAGATTATGCAATGAAAGTCCCTTTTAGGCCGTCTAAAACATACTGTGCTGCAAGTGCTGCCAGAATGATACCCAGCACACGTGTGAGAACCGCGTTCACTGTTGAACCAAGCAGGCGCATCAAAGGGGCCGCTGTCATGAATGTAATCATCGTGATGCAAAAGACAAGCACCATAGCCGCTATTATGGCGGTTTGGGCGATGAAATCCCCTTCAACATTTGCCATCAGCAGCATGATTGTTGCAATGGCACCAGGGCCTGCTAGCATGGGCAAAGCCATAGGAAAAACAGAAATATCTTCGAAATGTTCGTTGATTTCTTCGGCGACTTCTGCCTTGCGGTCATTACGTTTTGCCATGACCATTTGTAGGGCAATTATAAACAGCATAATACCCCCTGCCACACGTAGGCCGTCCATTGATATGCCCAGACCATCTAAAAACGGTCTGCCAACAATGGCAAAAAAAGCCAGAATAAGGAACCCAATGAGGCTGCCTTTGATGGCCATTTTATTTTGATGTTTGCGCGTTGTTCCTTGGGTTAGTCCTGCAAAAATAGGCGCTATACCAATAGGATCAATGATCACAAACAGGGTGATGAATGCAGCGATGAAAGCATCATATTGTACGGCTGTGAATTCCATGCTTGCTCCTTTTGCCAGTGACGGGCCTTATCTGTAATAGATTTTATCTGTGACGGGCTTTATTATAGGCTAATGTTATTTTGATAACAGGCTGCTGTCACGGTGTTTTTTAAAAGGCAGGCAATGGTCATGGGACCAACACCGCCAGGCACTGGGGTAATCGCCCCCGCTTTTTTAGCAACAGAAGAAAAATCAACATCCCCTGCCAAGCGTGTTTTTCCAGGCCCTTTCTCGGGCGCCTCTAGGCGGTTCATACCCACATCAATCACCGTAGCGCCTTCCTTAACCCAGTCCACCTTCACCATTTCTGGTACGCCGACAGCCGCGACAATGATATCAGCTTCGCGGGTAATTTTTGCGATATTTTGGGTGCGGCTATGCGTTATGGTTACGGTGCAATTTGCATTCAGTAAAAGCTGTGCCATAGGCTTACCAACAATGTTCGAACGCCCTATCACAACCGCGTGTTTGCCCGATAAATCACCTAATGTGTTCTGTAGCATCATCAGGCAACCGAGCGGTGTACAGGGCACCATGCCCTGCCCGCCTGTTGCTAGCAAACCGCTATTGATCACATGAAAACCATCGACATCTTTGCTTGGTGTGATCGCTTCAATCACTTTTGCTTCATTCATGTGCTTTGGCAGGGGTAATTGCACCAAAATACCATGCACCTTGGGGTCCTTATTGAGATCGCTAATTTTTTCTAAAAGGCTTGCTTCTGGTGTGTCTGCGGGCATTTCAAAATGATAACTGTTCATACCAACTTCGGTGGTTAATTTTACTTTGCTACGGACATAAATTTGACTAGCAGGGTCAGCGCCGACAATCACCACAGCAAGCCCTGGCGTAACATTATGCTGGGTTTTTAAAATGCCCACATCCTTTGTGACATCGCTGCGTACGCTTAAAGCAAAGGCTTTGCCATCAATGATCGCTGCGTTGGTGGATTCTTTCGATTGTTCGATAGCCATAATAACACGTACCTCAGTCTATTGTTTTGCCAAAATATTTCTGCCAAAATATTTCTGCCAGAATGCTATAATAGACGCTGTGATTTTCTGCAAGCAGCCTTTTGATAATTAATAGAAAACACTGAATAAGATGCGGCGCAAAAACTGTAAGACTAGCCACAAGACAAGCACTGATAAATCAACACCGCCAAGACTTGGGATATAACGCCTAATCGGGCTTAGAACGGGTTCGGTTACCGCATATAAAAACTGCATAACGGCACGGACAAATTGTTGATGTGCATTGATGATGTTAAACGTTAAAAGCCAGCTCATAACGATATAAACGATCAACACAAGACTATATAGATTAAGAACTGTGTCTAATAACCAATGAATAGGATGCATGTTTCTCTCCTGCTTGCTTTTAGGCTACCGCTTAACCAGATCACCCATGTGCCAGCTACATTTTCAGTTTTTTAACGCTTTTGTCACGCTCTTTGCATATCATGTAAGGGATTTAAGTGCTGATTGCAATTCGCTCGGCACAAAATACCGACACTTAGTCATTACAGGCTGTTTTTTGATGAAAACACCGTTGATGGCTAGGCATTATATGCCTATGGGGCAGAAAATGCCTACGAGATTTAAGGGCATAAAGCCCGCAAAGCGCAACAGAAAGCGTACTTACGAAAGTGTATTGAAAATAAAATGGCGTTCATTGGTGGTAATACAAGTGGTTTTTTTGGTGGCACTAGCTTGCCGCAAACCCGTATTGTTGGCATCAATACAAATTTGCTCTCACTATCGTTCGAAGCTAAGCTTACCCAGATTGGCTTGCAATCATTATCGGCGGCTGACCGCGCAAATATTAACGCCCAAGCGCGCGGCCAATCAGATACGGTCACAACACCGTGGGCGTTGGATGCTGCCGCAGACTCTGATGATAGCCTAGCATCAAAGGTCCGCGAAGTGACATCGCTTTCTAAACTGATTGATCTTGATGACCGTGCCTTGGATGCTGTCTCAGGTGACATGGATGCACAAGCGACTTTCGCGCTTTACCGGGCGCTAAATCATATGAAAACGCTCGCTGAATATTCGGCTGATGATGGAACAATTTCTTCAAGCCGCGGCCGGATTGATGCAAAATTTCAAGACGGTCTCAGCGAAATAAGTGATTATCTTGCAACGGCGGACCTTGAAAAGCTTGATCTGTTTTTAGGTGATAAAAATTATAGCACCGAAACGACGACTCGTCTTGGAAAAGACAGCACGACATACACAGGTACAGGGGTTACATCAGATACAAGTGCTGTGATCGCTGGACTAACAGGCAGCGAGAGCTTTGACATCACCCTGACAAAAACCAGTCTAACAACGGATGAGGTTTTAAGTACTGATACAATTAATATTGATTTAAGCGGTGTAACGGGTGATCTATCGATGGATAATATCACTGCTTATGTCAATGAACAAATCTCGGCGATCCAAGCGACCGATGAAGGCGGCGACCCAGAATTTGATGACGAAGGGGCGCCAATACCGCGTTACCAAAGCCAATTTACAATGCAGCGCAACAGTGTAACGGGGCAGTATGCGTTTAAGCTTGAAGGGACATTGACAGAATCTATGTCCTTAAGTGCTACCGCAACAGAACCCTCCTTATATATTGCGGCTTCGGTCAATACCTTTGACAGTGAATATGCAGATACATCTCGCATCATCGAATTTGACGGCTTATCGGGCACAATAACACGGTCTGATACCACCAGTTTTGCAGCGATTGATTTGCAAGCCACCGATATTAATGAACTCACACAGGATATCGAAGAAGAGGACTTGGATGCAAACCTTGCGGCCTTGCGTGATAA
>JABABO010000300.1 GCA_014238195.1 Kordiimonadaceae bacterium
TTAAACTGATTTGGCACATCAAATAGTGTTAAGGAATGATCCGTTTGACTGAACTGGTCTTTTTGCAGCTCGGCCCCATTCAATTTGAGCGATACAAGGTCCATGAAAGGCCCACCATTAAGCACTAAATTCTTAGAAGTTACAGTGTCAATGCGGTGGTAGTCCGTACTTGCGATTACGGTAACTGTGTCATCAAACAGCTTGAAAAGCATACGCACATTATCAACTGAATAGTCTGGCGGCGTATAATCTTTTAAGAAAATTTCCTTTTTATGAGCTGGCCCTAGCCCGATTGATGCATCCATTAAAATTGCCTCCGATACCCTAGTGTGCTTTTGGAATAGCATATTCCAGCGGCAATGCCGTGGTGTATTTTATGCGCTCCATCGCAAAGCTGCTACTAACATCAGACAGTTTCACTTGGGAAATAAGATTTTTGTAAAATCTATCGTAGGCGGCCATATCAGGGACAACAACACGCATCAAATAATCAATATCACCGCTCATACGGTATAGTTCTACCACTTCAGAAAAACTTTCAACGATCCGCGCAAATTCATCAGCCCAGCCAAAATTATGTTCGTTGGTTTTAATCGCCACAAAAACATCCAGCGGCACATTGATCTTGTTACGGTCAACAAGTGCAACACGCGCTGTAATAATACCGTCTTTTTCAAGGTTTTGAATCCGTCGCCAACAGGGGGTAGTTGATAAACCAACTTTGTCTGCGATCTCTGACGTGCTGAGCGTAGCATCAATTTGAAGCAAAGCTAGTATTTTTCGGTCAATGCTATCCATATAAATTTCCATCCCGCAAGGCACACTAAAGCGCTATTACCCCTACAGCCATGTATATGCATATTATTTAGCCCGTACAATCTAAATAACTCTATTTAGAAAGACTATCAGATTCCAAATCTGTGTACTTGTCTGATCATAGAAATTTTTTGCGCGCATAATGGTCGATAGAAATTTTTCCTGGCCCTTGTAACAGGATAGCGACAAGACCAACGGCCCAAGGCAAATGATGCATCCAATCGCCTGGATATACAAAAATTTGTATAACGAGTGTCATTGCAAGCAATCCAGTGGCTGCAAAGCGAGCCCCCAAGCCAAGAACCAGCATAATTGGTAAAAATGTTTCTGCATACAATGCCATGTGGGCGGCTATAGTTGGATCAAGAATTGGTAAAGCGTATTCTTCTTCAAATAAAGTAATCGCAAAATCAGATGGCACAAGATATTCACCGCCCACCTTGGTGCGCCCAGATGAATAAAATATATCTGCTAGCAACAAACGCGCGGCTAAAAGCGGCGATGCAAACTTAAGCGCTTCCAGATATTCAATGACACGTCTTGGAAAATTGAACAGTGAATGAGAAGTTTGAGTGCTCATTATTTTATCCTTTAGTTTCTAATTGACAATAGGCTACGGGTAAAAGCTGTTTGCCAAAAATCTGTTGGTATTTCGGATTCTGAGACCGTTTTATTATCTATTCGCTTTAGTAAACTGCGCTCTTCTTGGGTCAGGGAGTAAAGCTCAACCCCGTTATCCTGAGTGCGAACAACAGCAATTATTTGTCCACCACTGTTAGGATTAACAGATTCTGCTGGTAATTGGCCATTGCCTGCCATCCATAAACTCAGGAGCGGATAATCACTGGCAATAATTTCAATAGCAGTAGATAGGCGTAAATCAGAAAAATTGAACGTGGGCCAAGTCTCAGGAGTTGGGTACATTTGTTCAGGAGCATTTAGAACCTTATTAATCGACCATTCTAAGCGAACGAGATCAGAAATAAATGGCACTGTTTCACAGGCCTTATAGTTTTTAAGATATTCAGAAAAATTCCCCCCATATTCGGACAACTGGGGCTTTGAAGGCGGCTCATCCCGCAAATAGTGTTTAAGTGATGTCCGTAGAAATACATCTCCAACAAATGCAGCCGTTACAGGTAAAATCACTGAAAAATGGTTGGATAATGTGGATTGATAATTATTGATATGAATTTGCAGCCCACCTGACGGGCCCGCTCCATCACCGATTATTTCAGAGGTTAAAAAATCACTAGCGGCCCTACCCCCAATGATACTTTCCGCCATCTCGTTTTGTATGTCCTTTAAATCAGGCATACGCGAACGACTTTGTCTGATGGTCAGCTAAAGCCTGTTCCATAACAGATAAGGCTTTGTTAGCTTCGCCCATCAGGATTGAAAGACTGGGAATATCATTATCCCATTCCACCAAAGTAGGCTTCACACCAATACGGTTGATAACATAAGCATACAAGTCCCATACATCATCGCATATAACTGAACCATGATCGTCAATAAGCACGCTTGCACCATCAATGTTGCGTTCAGCATGCCCCGCCAAATGTATTTCACCAACTAGTCCTGCGGGCATTGCATCCAAGTATGTTTTGGCATCAAAGCCTAAATTACAAGCGGAAACATAGACATTATTGACATCAAGCAGCAAGCCACACTTGGCTTGGTCGGCTACTTCGCATAGAAAATCAACCTCTTGCATTATCGAGCTTTTGAAAGACATGTAAGATGAAGGGTTTTCCAGCAAAATACCTTGCCCAATCGCATCCTGCATCTGCTTGACATTATCCACAACAATCAAAAGGCTTTCTTTTGTATATGGTAGAGGCAAAAGATCATTCAGATAACGCCCATTATTGACCGACCAAGCAAGATGCTCGGACACTAATACTGGTTTATATGTATCGACTAAGACTTTGAAGCGTTCAAGATGGTCTCTGTCGAGACGCTCCGCACTACCCAGAGACATACCAACCCCATGCAGGGACAAAGGATAATTGGCAGCGATATGATCTAAGTAACGACGATGCGCACCACCCGCGACCATATAATTTTCAGCATGTGCTTCAAAGAAAGCAACAGACGGCTGATCCAAAACGATGTCTTGATAATGTGCGCTCTTTAAGCTGACACCTACAGGGACCGTTTTAAAATCAGATGACAATAAAGGGGGAATGTTTGTCATTTAGCCGTCCATCACTTATCTCAAAAACCTATAAAGTAAGCACCAACTATATGCCCTAAGCTTTATTAGGCTTTGCAGAACCACCTGCTAAGCGCTCGCATACGCCTTTTGGAACATATAACCATTCTTCTGGGTGGTTATTCACTTTTGCTTGACCTGCGCAGCTATGGGCGCTTGACGCACAATCATTCATGCCTTTTGCGGCAACACCGTAACATTTTTCTTTCGATTTTTTCTTGTCCGCTGCGTATGCGCCTTCAGAAGCCATCATGGTCATAGCCATAGCCATAGCGCCTGTTGTTGCGACGGCTTTTTTTGTTAAGCGATTAAATTTCATCAGTCAGTTTCCTTTATGTAATTCTTATCAAATAAGTCAAAGCGATCAAGGCTTCATAATGCAATGCAGGAGGACATTACATATCAAGCGCTAACCTCTTCACTTGATTTTCATAATCAACTACTTGCTCAAAAAAAGGAAATCATTTAGTCATCACACTTCTGTGACACAAAAGTGTGGGCTTGTTATAACCGCGTTATCAGCGTATCTTTAGCTGGAATTGGAGCTTTTCATGGCACATATTATAGATCTAAGCCACACGATTTCTCACGGACTTGAAACCTACAAAGGTTTACCCGCTGTTCATGTTTGTGACTTTTTGTCTAGGGAAGAGAGCAAATCCTTGTACGAAGAAGGCACCAGCTTCCAAATAGATCAAATCAACATGTGCGGCAATAGTGGTACCTATATTGATAGCCCTTTTCATCGCTATATTGGCGGCGATGATTTAAGCGACTTAGCGCTTGAGAAAACTGTAAATCTACCTGCCACCGTGATCCGCGCACCTTCCCTAGGGGATTGGATGGCCATCGGTGCTGAGGCATTTGAAGGCCATATGATTAAAGGCATGGCGGTGCTGATTGATACAGGCTGGTGTAAAAATTTTGGCAGTCCGATATATCAGAAAAACCATCCATTTTTAACTGAAGAGGCAGCCATCATGCTGCGTGACAAAGGTGCTAAACTCGTTGGGATTGATAGTCACAATATTGATGATATCCGTGCAAAAACAAGACCCTGCCACAGTGTGCTACTTGGTGCGGGTATTCCGATCGTTGAACATATGACTAATTTATCAAGCTTACCAGACCTTGGGGCGTACTTTTTTGCTGCACCCATTAAGTTCCAAGGTGTTGGCACTTTCCCAACCCGTGCCTATGCCCTGTTAAATGAGCCAAAATAAACAGATTTAGCTATCTGTAAAATCATTTCGATAATCGCGCATATAGGATTGTAATTTATCGACACTGGCAATCTGGCTGGCAATGACACCAAGTTCACGGCCAGATAACCGTTGATCATTTGTCAACAATTCGAAGGCATTTGAAAAGTCACCCACTTCCATAACGGCGCCGTAGCGGCGGCGTAGTTCTATCAAACCTGCACGGTCTTCAGAAAATGTCAGTGCAACAGTCATTCGTATCAAGTGCAAACGCTGTAAATCTGTGAGCATTTGGTTCGTACGCCAGCCATTCCCTAATAAAAGCCTGTTAGCCACAATCAAACGCGGCCAATCCTGTGAATACCAATAAGCATCAGATTTAATCTGTGTCGCTTTTGCGCTGTTATCATTTTCGATAAGGACTTCAGCTTCTTCATAGCGTTTTAACTCTATGAGAGCACGCGATTCGACATGTTTACGCTCAGTAAGTATATCCACAGGTAAAATGGGTTCCCGTGTTACCCTTAGATATTCAAGTGCTTTGTCTGGCTTATCGTTTAAGATATAAATTTTCGCCAATTTTGCAGCCACTTGCGCCCGCGCAGCCCCTTCAAGTCGAGAACTCACTTGATACTCCAAAAGTTCTGCGGCACGGTCCAACAGATCCACTGATACCAATCGATCAGATAGGCGGCGAATCATTTGATCCCCTTCATTGCCAAGCGGGGTTAACTCGCGAAATCGATAAAATAAACTAATGGCGGAAATCGGCGACATACTATCTGCGCCACCCAACAAATATAAAGTGCGAAAGACATCACCCATACGCGCAGACATGCGCCGGTCTCGGGCTTCATTTGGGAAATACGTAATACCCTGGCGTAACAATTCCAAGCCAGCTTCATGACGGTTATTATTGAAATAAAGCTCAGACAAATGACTGATAAGGTCAACTTCAAATATGTCCCCGCGCCACGAGTAGCGTATCCGTTCAAGCTGTGCGATCGCATCGCGTTCATTAATTGCGCCTGCACTTATTCCACTGATAACACGTGCATAACGTGCCTTTGTGGATATTTCACGGTTTGGGCTCTGGGCTAAGTCATCATAGTGTAAAAGCGCCCCATCTGCGTCACCACTTGCCTGCGTAATACGCGCCCGTAAATATAGGGCATGATTGAGATGATCTTCGTTCAGGATCAAACCATTCACAAGTGCCAATTCTGCCAAGGCTGTTTCAAGGTCACCGAGTGCCAGTGCTGATGATACAACAGCTATCTGGATGTCTGCTTTATCGTCTTCATCATAGGTACCAATAACGTCGCGTCCGCGTCTGTAATGCTCTAATACCTGATCAAATTTACCGATGGCATGATAGACTTGAACAAGCCATAGGTCTGCATCCTGTTCAGCGTGAAGTGTCCTATGCGTAAGGTCTTTTTCTGCTTCCAA
>JABABO010000405.1 GCA_014238195.1 Kordiimonadaceae bacterium
GATATTACCAGATCCAATCTCACGAATATCACCTAAGCCAGCCATCCTAGTTAAGACTAAGCCAAACGGCACAGAACCCAATAGATAGCTAGCGATTACGACCAGCAATGTAGGATAGCTGAAGTCCATGGCACTTAGTCCCCTTGAAATACGCAGCGGCCTGCCACATATGTGCGCCACACTTTACCTTGAACAGGCAGAGTGTCAAACGGTGTATTGCGGGCATTAGCAAGCATATCGTCCGCATTAACCCGCCAAGGTTTTTCAGGGTTAAAAATTGTAATATCAGCATCATGACCGACATCAAGTGTTCCACCTTTAAGACCCAGTAATTTAGCTGGTTTATGTGTGAAACATGTAAGAATATCCATGAGTGACATTTTACGTGTGTGCAGCAGTGTGAGTGCGAGCGCCAGCATAGTTTCGGCCCCTGCGATCCCATTATCCGCTTGTGCAAAAGGTAAACGTTTTTTATCGGCGCTCACAGGTGAGTGGTCAGACGTGATAACATCAATCGTACCATCAACGACAGCTCCAATCAGTGCTAATCTATCTTCTTCGCTACGTAGTGGCGGGCTCACTTTGGCAAAGGTACGGTACCCTTCAAGGGCATTCTCATTTAGCATCAAATAATGTGGGGCTGTTGCAGCAGTGATCTGTGCACCGTCTGCTTTAGCCCGCCGGATTGCCTCTACGCCCATTCGACTACTAATCAAAGCAAAGTGAATGGGTGTTCCTGTCATCATACTGAGACGAACGTCCCGTTCAATTTGCATCGCTTCTGCTTCCACGGGGATTGATGTTAAGCCTAGCCGTGTGGCGATTTCACCTTCATGGGCAACACCACCTGCACTTAAGGATAACTCCTGCGGAAACTGAACAATTAAAGCTTGGAAATATTGGCTATACTCAAGTAATCTGCGCATAACTTGTGCATCAGCAACAGGTTTGAAACAGTCCGTGAAAGCCACGGCCCCCGATTGGTGCATTTGACCAATTTCTGATATTTCACGACCGTTAAAGCCCTTGGTGGCAGCGCCCATGGGATAGACATTTACCGTGGCGCTGCTTGCGGCGCGGGCGCGGATACGTTCCACAGCTGCATCATTATCTATGGGCGTTGTTTGATCTGGTTGCAAGATCACAGTGGTAATTCCGCCAGCTGCTGCGGCTTGCCAATCCACTTTATGGGCGCGCATATCAATGAAACCTGGGCACAGGACCTGTCCACCGCAATCTACTGTATTAGCGCTTGATACGGCTGTGTCAGGCTGCAGGGACACTTCACTGATGACACCATTGGTCAGCGTGACCGAGCCATTGTCATCAATACCATTAGCGGGATCAATCACTCGCGCGTTCGTGAAAGTCATTGTCTGAGAAGCTTGGGTCACGGCGCAGCCCCTTCACGAATTTTTTTCGTTAAAATATCAAGGCAAGCCATGCGCACAGCAACACCCATTTCGACTTGCTCCTGAATGGCGGATCGGTCCATATCATCTGCAACATTGCTTGCGATCTCTACCCCACGGTTCATGGGCCCAGGATGCATCACAAGTACAGTATCACTGGCAGCTTTAAGTTTTTCCTTCGTTAAGCCCCAGAAATGGAAATATTCCCTTAGACTAGGTAGGAACGCCCCTTGCATGCGTTCTTGTTGCAAGCGCAGCATCATCACCACATCGGCACCCCGTAAGCCGTCTTCCATTCTATGCGATACTTCAACACCCAAACGATCAACATCCTTTGGCAAAAGCGTTGGTGGGGCTACAAGCCTGACACGCGCCCCCATTGCGTTTAGGAGATAAATGTTGGACCGCGCCACACGGCTGTGAGCAACATCGCCAGAAATCACAATAGTCTGACCATGAATTTTGCCTTTGCGGCGGCGAATTGTTAAAGCGTCTAGCAGGGCTTGTGTAGGGTGTTCAGCCCGACCATCACCAGCATTAATGACCGCACATCCCATTTTTTCTGATAATAATTTAACCGCACCACTATCACCGTGCCGCATGACAAGTACATCAGGATGCATTGCGTTCAGGGTTGCGGCTGTATCAAGCAAAGTTTCCCCTTTCTTGATTGAGGATGACCCCGTTGACATGGATATGGTGTCAAACCCCAAACGTTTGCCCGCGATTTCAAAGCTCATTAACGTGCGTGTCGAATTTTCAAAAAATAGATTAATTTGCGTTAAACCCGCGCACAGGCTACTGGTTTTTTGCGGATTGCGGCTTTGTTCCACATAAGAATCGGCTGTATCTAACAAGTATTTTATACTTATGGGATCAAGCCCCCAAGTGCCTAACAAGTGATCATGGGGGAAAATATGACCACTGGGCGGAGAAACTTCCGCGCGCGGGTAGGAGTGTTCATCATGCATTTTGTGTGTCATTAAGTCACGGCTTATAGGGTTAAAGTCTGATGATGGCAAGCTTTTTGATAATCGCGTCAGAACTGCTCACGTCTTTTGAGTGACGTAGTAATCACACTCACTCTTCTTACACATAATACTCATATTTCGGTAAATTACGAAATATATATTGACATGAGTGGTGTTTATTTGCTATTTCGCTAATTACCGAATAAGCGAAATAACAAAATGATTCGGCTATAGCCAATTGCGGTGAATATTGATCATCACAATTGGCTATAAGTCTTTGTGTCGGTTCGACTTATCAATAGATAATGACCTCATTATTTATTGGTCTCGCTATAACACGACAATTAGACTGAGATACAAAATAGGAGAGTCAATAATGCCAGACGTATTTCAGGCGCTTTCATCACCGGTACGGCGGGAAATTCTAGCTATGTTAAAAGTCCGGGACATGACAGCAGGGGATATTGCTTTGGCTTTGGCACAAAGCCATAGCCTTAGTAAATCAACCCTTTCAGGGCATTTCAATGTCCTGAAAGCCGCCGACATGGTGCTCACTCAGCGCCAAGCCACAACTATTACCTACAGCTTAAATACCAGCGTCGTTGAAGATATGCTTTCTGGGCTTATGGGGATGTTTGGGGATAATAACGGTAAAACGAGCAGCGATAAGACAGCGGGTACAGTACCTGACAGCAAAACTTTAAAACAACAAGGATAGTATAATGCCGAGAAACTTTAAAATAGCCGCAAGGGCAGTGATCAGCATCAATTTTTTGATGGGATTGATTGCCCTAACATTTTTCGACCTGAACACCATTATAGAGCTGAAATATTTTGGGCAAAATGAAAATGATATCAGTGCAGTTGCTTGGATTATGTTCCTTAGCTTGCCTGTTGGCTCTGTTATCGTCATGCTTATTTTTCGCAGTGTGCATTTTTTTGAAGGCCGCAAAGAAAATCTTGCGAAATCAAAACCCTATATCGGTGCGGAAGTTATAAGCATTCACAGTATCATTTTGTATATGCAAATCTTACTTATCGGGGCGGCTTTCGGTTTGTGGATATTGAAAGCCAGTTACATTGTCTTCGCGATGGGGATCGCAATGATTTTTGGCGGTAATTATATGCCAAAATCACGGTCGAATACGTCAACTGGTATTCAGACGCGTTGGACAATGAAAAGCGAAAATGTTTGGATTAAAACCCACCGCCTAGCGGGAAGATTATTCATCCTGTGTGGTGTCCTTATGATGATTTCCGCTTATATTTTGTCAGGAAAACAGCTTGCTTACAGCTTGTTTGGCTTTGCCTTCGCGCCGTACTTGATTGCTGTGGTTATGTCGTTTTTTTATCGCCGCCAAGAACTCGCGGCAGACGCAAATGACCCTGTCGGCATGCGATAATATAGCGAAACCAATGAATAATGATTTTATTACTCATTGGTCGCTATAACTCACGGTACACAGCTTATGGCAAAATGATCAGCGTTTAGGGGGTTAGCTTTTTGGGTTTGTTGGGGGTGCTGAACTACCAGCGAGGATACCGCCGTCAATGTTAATTTCGGCACCTGTAATGTAGCGGCTTTCATGACTTGCTAAAAACAGACAAGCATTTGCGACATCTTCAGGCTGTCCCATTTCTTTTAATGGTATAGACTGACACATACTAGTTATAGCATTATCGCGTTCAGGTCCAGCAGGCAGCATGGCATCCCATATGGGTGTCATGACTGCGGCAGGGTGAATGCTGTTGCAGCGAATTTGATAGCTCTGATCCGCGCAATGCAGTGCAACTGACTTAGTGTGATTTCGCACCCCAGCTTTGCTAACTGCGTAAGCGGCTGCGCCTTGAACGCCAACAATTCCTGACCGGCTACTAATGTTGATAATGGAAGCTGGTTTTGTAAGTTTTTTCATGGCGGCAATCGCAAATTTACAGCCTAAAACAGTGCCATGCAAATTTGTATTCAGAACGGCGTGATAGCTATCAATATCCAAGTTTTCTGGGTCGTGAGGACCTGTTGTTTCAGTTAGTCCTGTAATGCCTGCGTTATTGACTAGAACCGATATGGTAGGGTATTTCTCGAAAACATGTTTCCAGGCTTCAGCGTCGCGGACGTCTAATGGTATATAAAGCGCATTTTTACCAAGTTTAGCAGCCTCAGTTTGGCCAAGGTCGTGGTTTATTCCACTTAAAATGACTTGAGCGCCGTGCTTTATAAATGTTTGTGCTGTGGCAAGTCCAATGCCTTGTTCTGCCCCAGTGATGAGAGCAAGTGTATCAGATAGACGTTGCATCATGTATTTCCTGTAAAGCGCATTCAACTCAGCCTTTGAGGATAGCCAGAATGAGTGGTGAATAAAATAAAGTGTACTATAGCCAATTGCGGTGAATATTGATCACCTTATTTGGCTATAAATATTTGTGTCGGTTCGACTTATCAATAAATAATGAAATCATTATTCATTGGTCTCGCTATATATTTTACAGTTGTTTTGTCATGTGTTGTGTACTCCTAAACTTACAATGCACAAGCAAACACTGCCATCCGTTTAAAATCCAACATAACCTTTATTCAGGGTCAGCATTTAGCTTTTTGGCGCTGGCAGATTGTATAATGTCTTCAGCTATTTTATTGGCAATGATCCCCGTTGCAAGGCCTTGTTTGTCGCTTTCAGCAAACACATTGCTTAGGGTTTCCCCGATGCGCAAGACTTTGTTTTTGCGCACATTACCTTCTATTTTTTCACGGTGAACCTCAAATTCTACCGAGATTATCCCCCCCGCATTGA
>JABABO010000139.1 GCA_014238195.1 Kordiimonadaceae bacterium
GCACCAAGAAGGCAATCATATATTCCTTCACGCGGGTTTGTACACTGTCAAAGCTAGATAAGATCACAATCGGCATCAAAAAGCCTGTTAGAACAATGAACAGCATGCTTATACCATCAACGCCAACATGATAAGTGATGTCGCCAATCCATTGATAGCGTTCAACAAACTGCATCTCGGCTGAACTGTTATCAAACCCTGCCCACAAGAAAAGCGTGGCTATAAAGGTTATTATGGATGTCAACATAGCAACCCATCGGATATTACGATTTTGTAAATCTTGGTCATCAAGACGAATTGTTAAAATCACTAATGCCCCGATCAACGGCGCAAGCAGCATTATGGAAAGGAGATATTCTTCTAAAAACGTCATAATATTATTCCCTGCCCTAATGCGCGCCAGCGCTGCTAGCCATAAACCATGTGACAACGAGCGCCAAACCAATGATCATGGCAAAGGCATAGTGATATAAATACCCAGTTTGTAATTTACGCAATCGAAGTGCCGTCGAAGCCACCAGCGAAGAAATCCCGTTCGGGCCAAAACCATCAATTGTATCTTCGTCGCCGCGTTTCCAAAACAAACGCCCAAACCAAAAACTAGGGCGAACCAATATATAGGTATAAAGTTCATCAAAATACCATTTGTTGAGCAGAAATTGGTACAGGCCGCTCCACATCTCCGCTGTTTTAGCGGGCATGTTGTTCTGCACGCTGCCAGAGGCCCGCTGTGCCGCATACAGCGCAATGACAAACCCAAAGAATGAAAAGTAAACAACATATGTCATATGCATTTTAAGGCCAACAATACCGATAATAAGCAATACCAGTGATACCCCCCAAGCCAGTGCTTTACTAACATCAAGCTTTGGTTCATAAAATTTCAGCGCCAAAAATAGGCCAATGATCATCGCAAAAAACGGGACTTTCTGTGTTATAAGCGGAACAGACGTTGCCTGGTCCATCACATCACCCGCAGCAACCATCAAGGAACCATTCCAGAAAACAACCTTTTCCCCGCCAACAAAGTAAGGCGCGAATAATGCACCAGCAAACACTGCGCCTATCGCCAGTAATAAAAGGGGAAGCTTCATCACAAGCGGCCCCTCATGGGCATGGTCATAGGTATGCGCATCCGCCCGTGTATCGCCAAAGAATGTTAAAAACGCCAAACGCCAGCTGTAAAAGCTTGTCATTAAGGCCGCCGCAACACCCAGCACAAAGGCGAACTGCGCACCGTCTGCATAAGCAGAAAAGATGATTAAATCTTTTGAATAATACCCCGATAACAATGGAAAGCCAGTTATCGCCAGTGTCCCAATCAGCATAACTGTGGCGGTAAATGGGATTTTCTTAGCCAGCCCCCCCATATTGCGCATGTCTTGTTCATGGTGCATAGCATGGATCACAGAACCAGCGCCTAAAAACAACAAAGCTTTAAAGAACGCGTGGGTAAACAAATGAAAAATCGCCCCGCCATAAGCCCCCACACCCAGTGCAAAGAACATATAACCAAGCTGTGAACAAGTAGAATATGCGATCACCCGTTTAATATCATTTTGCACAAGCGCGACCGTTGCAGCAAAGAAAGCCGTCGAAGCACCAATGATAGTCACAAATGATAGGGCTGTTGGTGAATATTCAAACACTGGGCTAAAGCGTGCCACCAAGAAAACACCTGCCGTCACCATCGTCGCCGCATGGATCAGCGCAGAAACAGGGGTCGGGCCTTCCATAGCGTCTGGTAGCCATGTGTGTAGGCCAAGTTGTGCAGATTTCCCCATAGCCCCGATAAACAAAAGCAAGCAAATGATCGTAATCGCATGAAAATCCATGCCCAGGAACGTTATATGCGCATCGCTATACTGACCGATGCTTGCAAAGATATCATCAAAGACAACACTTCCTGTCAGGACAAAGATCGCATAAATTCCTAAACCGAAACCAAAATCACCAACACGGTTTACGACAAAAGCTTTAATTGCAGCAGCGTTCGCAGATGGTTTTTTGTACCAGAAACCAATCAGCAAATATGACGCAAGTCCGACACCTTCCCAACCAAAAAACATTTGAACAAGGTTATCAGAGGTCACAAGCATCAACATCGCAAAAGTAAACAGCGATAGATACGCAAAGAAACGTGGTGTATGTGGGTCCTCGTCCATGTAGCTCATGCTATACCAGTGCACAAGCGCAGACACACTGTTCACAACAACGAGCATCACAGCGGTAAGGGTATCAATTTTAAAGGACCAATTAAAATTCAGCGCCCCAGACGATACCCAGTCGAGCACATGCACAGTGTAAGTATTATGTGCTAGGGCTACATCAGCAAAAGCAACCCAGCTCAATAATGCTGCTATAGTCACCAGCGAGGATGTCAGAATTTGACTGAGCTTATCGGACATTTTATATCCAAGTAAGCCAACAGTTAAAAAGCCAATTAAGGGTAAGAAGACAATAAGCTTAAACATAACCCTACCCTTTCATCTGATTAATGTCTTCCACCGCGATGGTACCACGGTTTCGGAAGTAAATAACAAGGATAGCTAAGCCTATTGCTGCTTCGGCGGCTGCGACTGTCAGCACGAACATTGCAAAAACTTGGCCCACCATGTCGTTCAAATAAGAAGAAAAGGCAACAAAATTGATGTTGACCGACAATAAAATCAATTCAACTGACATCAAAATAATAATAACATTCTTACGATTTAAAAAAATACCGAACACCCCAAAAGTAAACAGGATGGCAGCAACCGTTAGATAATGTGCGAGGGTAATTTCCATATAACTACACCCTACCCTTTTGTCTTGGCATGTGGGTCAACCCCTTCGCCTGATTTAACATCAACCAGATCAAACGCATCTTCTGGACGACGTGCAACTTGTGCAACAATATTTTGGCGGCGCACCCCTGTACGACTGCGATGTGTTAGCACAATCGCGCCAATCATTGCCACTAGCAAAATCAAGCCAGCACTTTGAAAGATGAAGATATAATCTGTATATAGTATTTGCCCTAAGGCTTTGGTATTTGAAACCGCCGCAACATCTGGGATGGGGGCGGCTGCATTCCTTGTGACATCATCAGCAAAAATCCACGCACCAGCAAGTGTCACAAGCTCGGCCAACAAAATCAAACCAATCAACACACCTATGGGAAGATATTGCAAGACACCATCACGCAGGTCTTTGAAGTTAATGTCTAACATCATTACCACGAATAA
>JABABO010000259.1 GCA_014238195.1 Kordiimonadaceae bacterium
AACACCACATAGGTTTCACCAGTTCGATCATTTCTCATGTCGGTAACAGGATTATTATCATGATCAATCAGTGGGCCTACATAATGTGCCCCAATGAGCAGGTCATCGTAACCATCGCCGTTGACATCCCCCGCGCTGGAGACGGAATAACCAGCATTGTCCCCATCATTATTACCATAAAGTGTAAAGCCATCGGTTCCATCGAGGCTGGAAAGCTCTAGTACGCTGTTAAAGTCAGTGCCTTTGCCAAATATCACATAGCTTTCACCCGATCCGTAATCTGCAATTTCTGGTGCCCCAATGATCAAATCATCATAACCATCACCGTTAATATCACCTGCTGAGGAAACGGAACGACCAGAATAATCGTACTCAGCAATGCCATTCAGCTTAAAGCCATCGCTGCCATCAAGGCTGGACAGTTCTATGACACTATTAAAGCCGTCACCCTTGCCAAACACCACATAACTTTCGCCAGCGTATGAATAGTTGTTGCCTTGACCGTATGAAGAAAATGCCCCAATGATCAGATCGCCGTAACCGTCGCCATTGATATCCCCAGCACTGGATACGGAACGCCCGCTATGATCCTTGTCATCAATGCCATTCAGTACAAATCCATCGCTGCCATCAAGGCTGGATAGTTCGATGACTGGCGAGGCATCAAAACTGCTCGCGCCGAATACCACGTAACTTTCACCAGCTTCATCGGCGCTATTTGGGTCAGCTTTCTGTGCCCCAATGATAATGTCATCAAAACCATCACCGTCAATATCCCCTGCACTGGATACGGACCAGCCACTATTATCGAACTCATCAATACCAACCAATTTAAAGCCATTGCTGCCATCAAGGCCAGAAAGTTCGACGTCTGCTGCAAAACCATCACTGCGACCAAAGATTACATAAGCGCCACCATCCCGCTTGTCATTAGAATCTTTAAGACCACTTGCCCCAATGATAAAATCATCAACGTCATCGCTATTAACATCTCCAGCACTTGCAACAGACCTGCCTAAGAACTCTTCATCATTAACACCAATCAGCGTGAGGCCAGTATTGCTATTCAGGTCCGCGAGTTCATAAGCCGCTTGGTACCCTGTGACTTCGGATACCTCAAACGGGTCATCGGTCACAGTGATGGTTAGCTTTTGGGTACTGGTGACATCCGTTGCGGCTGCGACAATCGTCAGATCATAAACTGCGTTATCGTTTGCATCATCATTAGATTCATAATCAGGTGCGGTCGCAAAGCTTAGCTCGCCCGTCGCGGTGTCAATCGTGAAATCCGCGCCATCGCCGCCGCCGGCAATGCTATAGGCAATGCTATCATCGATGGCCCCATCATTGTTGCTGGCCTGAATATTCAGCACAACGCCCGTGTGGTTTTCTTCCACCGAAACAGCATTAAGGTTATGGTAGGTGACCGGCAACAGGCCAGGCCCACCAAAAATGATATAGCTTTCGCCTGCATTACTATTGGCACCCAGCGCCCCAATCACCAAATCATCATAACCATCCCCGTTAACGTCCCCCGCACCAGCGACAGACTTGCCACTTTCGTCACTCCCACCAATACCGCTCAGCGTGAAGCCCTCGCTACTGTCAAGGCTGGATAGTTCAATCGCGCCCACACCCGAATTATCAAAACCAAACACCAGATAGGTTTCGCCAGCATAACTGTTTGCAGCATAAGCCCCAATGACAATATCATCGTAGCCATCACCGTTGATATCCCCAACACCATCGACTGAAAAACCACTTTTATCAGCATCATAATTACCATGAAGGACAAAGCCGTTGCTGCCATCAAGGCTGGAAAGATTAAACGCTGAACCAAAGGCAGTTAATTGATCACCGTCGCCAAACACCACATAGGTTTCACCCGCATAAGTGTTGGCATCTGGTGCGCCAATGATAAGATCATCATAACCATCGCCGTTGACATCCCCCGCGCTGGCAACAGAAAAACCACTATGGTCGTCATTAGCCACCCCATTGATAACAAAACCATTTTCAGCATTAAGAGTCGCTGGACCATCCACCCCAATTACAAAGCCGCCGTCCTTGCCATAGAAAACATAGGTTTTACCAGCATCGTCGTTACTGGCAGTACTGGCATATGGGGCGCCAAAAACAATATCATCATAGCCATCGCCGTTGATATCCCCAGCCCCTGAAACCGACCAACCCGCGAAATCGTCTGTAGCTTCGCCGTCAAAGCCAAAACCAGAGGTGAACTGACTAGTATTATTTAAAATTGCGCTTATATCTTCGTTACCGTTTGATAGGACCGCATCAGTGCCATAAACCACTGTAGCCCTGCCTATATTAAAGTCTACCCCAGGTACGCCAATGATCAGATCGCCGTAACCATCACCATTGACATCCCCTGCAGCGGATACGGACCGTCCAGCATGGCTACTATTCTGATTGTTATTCAACACAAATCCATCATTACCATCAAGGCTGGTTAGGTTTATTGATGAGGCAAAACCATTGCTACTGCCATAGACAAGATACATTGAACCCCTGTCGGTTCCAGAAAGGTCAGCAAACGGTGCACTAATGATCAGATCATCGATACCATTGCCGTTAAAATCGCCTGCGCTGGCGACAGAAAAGCCGCTTTCATCATCCGCATTATGACCGATCAGTACAAATCCATCGCTGCCGTCCAAACCTGATAGATTGATATTAAAATCAAAGCCATTGTTTTTACCAAACACCACATAGCTTTTACCTGCATCATTATTGTTATCTGGGTTAGCGCCCGATGCACCAGGGGCGCCAATGATAAAGTCATCGATGCCATCGCCGTTTACGTCCCCCACACCCGCGACCGAAAATCCACTATTGTCACCCGCTGTATCACCATTCAAGATAAAGCCGTTATGGCTTTGTAGGCTGGAAAGTTCAAACGAGGAACCATAGCCAACGGTTTCAACTTCGCCAGCTTGGTCTGCCACCGTGATGGTTATGGCTTGGTACGAGCTAATTAGGCCTGAATCTGCTGCAATGGTTATTTGGTAATCATTATCACCACCATTGTCCTGCGGATTTTCAAAATCTAAGCCACCTGCTGAAATAATAGCAGAATTAAAGCTTAGCTCGCCTGATAGGCTATCAATGGTGAATAGGCTTGTATCCTCGCCGTCTGAAATACTGTAAGTGATATCGAGATCAAAGGTTTTAGCGTTGGCCACTGCCTGAACATTCAATATCACACCCGTGGTGTTTTCCTCGACAGATATCTTAACTGGGTTTTGAAAAACTGGAGTCTGCAAGCCCAACCCACCAAACACCACATAGGTCTCGCCTGATTCCCCACCATTCGGGTCAGCATTCGGCGCACCTATGATAATGTCGTCATAGCCATCGCCGTTGATATCGCCCCCGCCAGAAACTGACAAACTGCTATAATCACTATAATCTCTACCATTTAGGGCAAAGCCATTTGTGCCATCAAGGCTGGTAAGTTCTATGTTCGAGGATGCGGTAAAGTCGTTGGCCCCAAATATCACATAGGTTGTGCCAAATCCAAGTTTATTTGGTGTACCATAAGCCCCGACCAATAGATCATCGTATCCATCACCGTTAACATCACCAATACCGGAAGTGGAAGCGCCACTGTTATCACCATAAGTACCCCCGTTCAGTTTGAAGCCGTTGGTCCCATCAAGACTGCTCAAGTTAACTATAGAACCAATATTATCACCAACCCCAAATATCACATAGGTTTGCCCCTTAGCATAACCACCATTATAAAAGGCATATTTTGCACCAATAATCAGGTCAGCATAACCATCACCGTTAATATCCCCAGCACCCGATACGGACCAACCACTCAAATCGCCAGACGAAATACCGTTCAGTTTAAAACCATCGCTACCATCCAGACCAGACAGATTGATCGATGATGCAGCAAAGCTGTCCGCGCCAAACACCACATAGCTTTCGCCCGCTTCAGCATAAGGTGCACCAATGATGAGATCATCATAGCCATCGCCGTTGACATCGCCTGCACTGGATACTGAATAACCGCTATAGTCACCGCCATCAATACCGTTTAGCTGAAAGCCATTGCCGCCGTCTAGGTTTGTCAGGTTTATTGATGACAAACCACTGCCGCCAAATACCACATAGGTTTCACCAGTGTTACTGTTCGCCTCTGGCGCGGCGATGAGCAGGTCATCGCAGCCATCACCGTTGACATCGCCTGCGCTGGAAACCGAAAATCCGCTTCTACCGCCGGCAGCCACGCCAGTAATGATAAAACCATCGCTGCCATCCAGACTGGAAAGTTCCAACACGCTGCTAAAGCCATC
>JABABO010000406.1 GCA_014238195.1 Kordiimonadaceae bacterium
AGGCGAACAGTTGAGAGCGTTTATTGAGCGAGTCGAGCGCTTAGAAGAAGAAAAAAAAGGTATCGCAGAGGACATCAAAGAAGTTTATACCCAAGCCAAAGCTGTCGGCTTTGATCCTAAAATTATGCGCAAAGTCGTTTCTATCCGCAAGATGGACGATAGTGACCGCCAAGAACAAGAAGCCTTACTGGATGTTTACTTGCATGCTATTGAAGGCGGTGATAGCCCGTCTGCAAGTGATGACAGTGATAATGTGGTGGCGATCAATGAATGAATTTAATCTAGTTCAAGACTCAATTCTTGCAATTAAGTGTAAAAATTAGCCTTTAAAAAAGCTTTCATTTTAGGGATGATACTAACCTGTTTGTGTGTAAAGTTTATGGTCTAAGGCCATTTCGCCATTGGGGGTAAGCTCATGAGGATGGCCTCAACATTACCGCCAGTTTTCAGGCCAAAGGTGGTGCCTCGGTCATAAACTAGATTAAATTCGGCGTAAGTTCCTCGGTATTCTAATTGGCGTTCGCGCTCGGCTTCGGTCCAAGTATCATCCATATGTCGGGTCACAAGGGCAGGGTATATCGTATTGAATGTGCGCCCTACATCCTGCGTATAGGCAAAATCGGCATCAAAATCACCTGTGTTGAGTTGATCGTAAAAAATACCCCCTTGACCCCGAGCCACACCGCGATGTGGTATGTAGAAATATTCATCGCACCATGCTTTATGCTTGAGATAATAATCTGGATTGTGACGGTCACCGCAATCCTTAAAAGCATTGTGAAAGTCGGCGGTATCACTTTCATTTGGAAGGGGAGCATTAAGATCAGCGCCGCCGCCAAACCAATGCTTGGTTGTCACGATAAAACGTGTGTTCATGTGTACGGCTGGTACGCGTGGACTGTTCATGTGCGCCACAAGCGATATACCAGTGGCAAAAAAGCGTGGGTCTTCTTCTGCTCCTGCGATATTTTTTGCAAATTCAGGCGTGAATGTACCGTGCACTGTCGAAATATTGACCCCGACTTTTTCAAATACGCGGCCACCACGCATAATTGACATCACACCACCACCCCCGTGGGTACCATCGTTTTGATCGGTTCGGTCCCAAGGTTTGCGCTCAAACTTACCAGCCTTACGGTCGCTGAGTGGCCCTTTGTTGGTCTTCTCTATGGCTTCAAAGCTGTCACAAATCTGATTGCGCAAGTCTTTGAACCAAGCGGATGCTTTGTGTTTCTTGTCATCCAGTGATAGCTCAGCTTTTGAGGCAGGTGTCATTTTTAGGCCTTTACTACTTACATCATTTAACGAATTGCATCATTTAGGAAACTGCGCAGTTTGTCGCAGGGCTTCCCCTAGCACCATAGCATGCGCCACTGCAACGTTGATAGACCTTGCATCTGTGTGCATTGGGATGGTAACGGACCCGTGTGCTAAATCATGGATATAATCAGGAACGCCTGATGATTCTTGTCCAACCATTAAAATATCACTAGATTGAAACAAAAAGTCTGTGTAGCAAGTTTTTGTTTTTGTTGTGAGCAAAATTAAGCGCTGCTTAGAAGAACGATAAAAATCTTTGAATGCTTCAAAATCCCTATGATGATGTAAATCGACGAGGTCGGCATAATCCATGGCGTAGCGTTTTAGAGCGCGTCTTGAAAAAGGGAACCCGCAGGGTTCAATGATATGGACAGACGTGCTCATGCAGGCGCCAAGGCGCAGCAGAGTTCCCGTATTTCCAGGTTGGTCAGGCTGAAAAAGTGCAATATCCATAGCCCGCACCATATGTCCAACCTTTAAAAGGGGCAAGACTCAAACAGCGAAATGGGTTAAATTTCATGATCTTGAGTTCTAAAATGGTTAGCACATATGACCTTTGAGGCTTTATTTAAGATTTTTTATCGGTTTCGGGCATAAATCCTTGCGTAAGAGGCGATAGCCGTTTAGATAAAATTAAGTCATCACTGTGTGAATGCTTTATATGTAAACCATCTGTTGATGATAAGTGTGCCATTGTGTTTTTTTTAAAGCGTTTTGGCATTGGTTAGTTTATATTTAGTAATCGCAACTGTGCTATTTCAAAAGGTTGCAAGCGAATAGTTTTTGACCAAGGATGATTAAATGAGCACTATTGATCAATCAATACACGGCGATGATGTCACGCGCCGTGATATGATTCACTTAGGCACAGCAGGTGTCGGCGCCATTGGCGCGGCAGCGGCTATCTGGCCCTTTGTTCACCAGATGAACCCAGCTGCGGACACGCTAGCGTTGGCAACGGTTGAAGTTGACCTGAGCCAAATCGGCGAAGGTGAAGGCGTGGTTATAATGTGGCGCGGAAAACCCGTATTTGTTCGCCACCGCACCGCCGCTGAAATTGCTGAAGCGGAGGGTGTTGATGTCTCAAGCCTGGCTGATAAACAATCTGACGGGGAACGGGTCAAACCTGGCAAAGCGCAGTGGCTGGTCATTTCTGGCGTTTGTACGCACTTGGGCTGTGTGCCGCTTGGCACGAAACCAGGTGATGAAAAGGGTGAATATGATGGCTGGTTCTGCCCATGCCATGGTTCACATTATGATATTTCTGGACGCATTCGCAAAGGTCCTGCACCCAAAAATTTGGAAGTGCCTGCCTATGCCTTTACGTCTGACACAACAATTATAATCGGTTAAGGGGGATTTGATCATGGGTCACGGACCTGCTTTTGAACCGAAGAATGGCGCTGTTAAATGGTTTAACGACCGCCTTCCTATTTTGTCATTGCTACACGGCGCGTTAGGCCCAGGGTACATGGCACCGCGTAATTTGAATTATTGGTGGAACTTTGGTTCCCTTGCTGGGCTTTGCTTGGTCATTCAATTGCTGACAGGTATTGTGCTGGCGATGCATTACACACCTGACACTCTGGTTGCTTTTGATAGTGTCGAGCGCATCATGCGGGACGTGAACTATGGCTGGTTGATGCGTTATATGCACGCCAACGGGGCTAGCTTCTTCTTTATTGCAGTGTATATTCATATACTGCGGGGGCTTTATTATGGATCGTATAAAGCGCCGCGTGAAGTGCTGTGGATGCTGGGACTTGTTATCTTTTTACTGATGATGGCAACAGCCTTTATGGGGTATGTTCTGCCTTGGGGACAGATGTCCTTTTGGGGTGCAACGGTGATAACCAATTTGTTCTCCGCCATTCCAGTTGTGGGCGATAGCATTGTTACGTTACTTTGGGGCGGTTTTTCAGTTGATAATCCAACCCTCAATCGTTTCTTTAGCTTGCACTATCTGCTTCCCTTCGTGATTATTGGTGTGGTGATCTTGCATATTTGGGCGCTGCATTTGCCAGGGTCTAACAATCCGCTTGGTATTGATGCCAAGGATGATGCGGATAAAATACCCTTCCATCCTTACTACACGACAAAGGATATTTTTGGGATTGGTGTGTTCTTGCTGTTCTTCTGTGCATTTCTTTTCTATGCGCCGAACGCCATGGGGCACCCTGATAATTATATCCCTGCGAACCCATTGGTAACCCCTGATAGCATTGTTCCTGAATGGTATTTCTTGCCTTTCTACGCGATTTTGCGCTCGATCACTTTTGATCTGGGTATTCCGTTTACTGATATTGTTTTCATTCCAGCTAAGTTGCTTGGGGTGATTGCCATGTTCGGATCAATCCTTTTATTGTTTTTCTTGCCGTGGCTTGATACCAGCAAGGTTCGTTCAGCAAAGTTTCGTCCTACTTACAAAATTCTATTTTGGTTCTTTGTGGTTGATATGGTGATCTTAACAATCGTTGGCGGTAAAAAACCGGAGGGCATCTGGCCAGTGGTTGGATTGATTGGAACATTCTATTATTTCGCACACTTCTTAGTGATTATGCCTATTCTTGGCAAAATTGAGAAAACTCTGCCGCTGCCGGAAAGCATTGCTAATCCGGTTATTAAAGCACCACAAAAGGGGATATGACGATGAAATTATTGAAAAACATTGCCATCGTCTTTGTTGCAGTCACTGTTGTTTCGCTTAATGCGATGGCTGCGGGTGCAGCTAAGCATCCTGAAAAGCAGGTTTGGTCTTTTGATGGCATAACGGGGCATTATGACCGTGCCAGCGCCCAGCGGGGCTTTCAGGTGTACCGTGAAGTTTGTGCAAGCTGTCATAGCTTGAAATATTTCCATTTCCGTAACTTGGCTGATCTGGGCTATGGTGAAGATATGATCAAAGCTTTTGCGGCTGAATATGAAGTGGCGGGCGACCCTGATGATTACGGCGACCCTACAACCCGCGCAGCTTTGCCGCAAGATGTGTTTCCTGCACCCTTCGCAAATGATAACGCAGCCCGTGCTTCAAATGGTGGTGCGCTGCCGCCTGACCTTTCCTTGATCACCAAGGCGCGTCATGATGGTTCTAATTATACATTTGCGCTGCTAACGGGGTATAGCGAAGTACCAACTGGGCATACGAACCCTGACGGAACAGCGTTTGATTTAACAGATGGCAAATATTTTAACCCTTATTTTAAGGGGGAGCAGATTGCCATGGCCCCACCAATCAGCGATGACCTTCTTGAATATGAAGATGGCACACCTGCGACAATGGACCAAATGAGCCGCGATGTGGTTCAGTTCCTGACATATGTTGCAGAACCTAAACTGGAAGATCGTTTGCACATGGGATTGAATGTGATGCTGTTTTTGGCCTTCTTCACGCTACTTGCTTATTTCAGTTACCGCAAAGTGTGGGCTAATCTTAAAAAATAATAGGTTTCAGATTATCACTGAATGAAAAGGGCTGCGGTTTCGCGGCCCTTTTTGCATCTATAGCGAGACCAATAAATAATGAGGTCATTATTTATTGATAAGTCGAACCGACACAAAGACTTATAGCCAAATAAGGGGATCAACATTCACCGCAATTGGTTATAAGTGACCTAGGCCCCTTAAATTCCCCCAGTTAAAAGTGTAGGGTCTCCCACAAATGAAGCGAACCCATTATTTGGACCATTTAGAATTACAGTTTCTACCTTTTATCCAGATGAGGGACTGAATGTCCTATCTTGGATACACCTTAACTGACTGTCCAGTTTTTTAGGACCAACTCATTATGACCCGTTTCGCAAAGTAGCATAAGTTTTTGCTAAGCGCACATAGTCAGCAACGCTTAAGTCTTCAGCCCGTTTTGTAGCGGTTATGTCAGCACGCTCTAGTAGCACTAAGGGATCAACAGGTAAGCTTTTTAGGCTAGCACGTAGCATCTTCCGACGCTGCCCAAAAGCGCGCTGTACAACCAGTTCCAAGTCTTTTAGTCGAACGGTGTGGTCCAAAGGTTTTGTGGGTTCAAAATGTAAAACCGCGCTATCCACTTTTGGCGGTGGTGTAAAAGCGCTAGAGGGAATTTTTGCGGCAATTTTTGCGTTGCCACGCCACTGGCTTAGAACTGATAAACGGCCATATGCTTTCGTGTGGGGCTTTGCGACAATGCGTTCTGCGACTTCGCGTTGAAACATCAATGTTAAACTGTCAAACCAAGGCAGCCACACATCGCTTGTCAGCCATTTTATCAGCAACATTGTGCCAACGTTATAGGGCAGGTTAGCAATGATACGCTTTTTCTGATGGTCATAGGGCTTCATGAGCTGAAGTTCGTCCATTTTCAGGGCATCGCCGTGGTGCACGCTTAAACGCCCATCATAAGCGCCTGAGATATCATGTAGGGCAGGGATGCACCGACTGTCCATCTCCACAGCAACCACGTGACTGGCACCTTCTGCGAGTAAAGCACGGGTTAAGCCGCCAGGGCCTGGCCCTACTTCATAAATCACACTATCGCTGATATCGCCTGGTATACGAGCGATGCGGCCTGTTAAATTTAAATCCAATAAAAAATTTTGACCAAATGATTTTTTGGCACGCAGATCATATGTTTTGATCACGTCACGCAAGGGGGGTAAGCCATCAGCATAAAGGGTCATTGTATGCCTAACGGGTTATATCCCTGATTATGATATGTCTGATTATGGTTTTGGCGAAATGCCATGTCAGCTGCCATTTTTATTGCGGCTAAGGTGCTTTGTATATTGGCTTTTCCTGTACCAGCGATATCAAAAGCTGTCCCGTGATCAGGTGAGGTCCGAATAATGGGCAAGCCAAGGGTCACATTTACACCAGACCAAAAATCAAGGGTTTTAATGGGGATAAGGGCTTGATCATGGTACATGCACACGGCAACATCATAGTTTTCGCGTGCTTCCGCATGGAATAAACTATCAGCGCTATAGGGACCACTGACATCAATACCCATATCTTGCAAGGCCCATATCGCAGGCTGGATGTGGGTGGCTTCTTCAATTCCGATTGCCCCGCCTTCACCAGCGTGTGGATTCATGCCTGCAATCGCAAGTCGTGGGTAAGCAATGCCAAAACGATGGCAAAGATCATGTGCTGCGATGACACCTGAGTGTATAATGTGATCTGCTTGCAAGGTTTTTACAACATCTGCCAAGGGAATATGGGTCGTTACGGGAATAACTTTTAGCGTTTCACACGCTAACATCATAACAGCCGTATGATCAGGCATATCACATAAGCGGGCAAGGTATTCCGTATGCCCAGGTGCATCAAAGCCCGCTTCATAAAGTCCAGCTTTGTTGATTGGCGCTGTTACAAGGCCAGCGATTTGACCCGTTCTGGCAAGGGACACCGCTTTGTCGATTGATTGAATGACTGTTGCCGCGTTACCAGAGTTGATCATGCCTGGTTTGACAGCTTGTCCCAAGGCTAAATCGATGCAGGGTAGGGTATCTGATGGCAGATTTGGAATATCCGATGGATTATCGATACATGTTACATCAAGACTTGGTGCATAAACTTTCAACGCTTCAACCGCACCAATATAAACAAGGGTCGGCAATATTTTGCGCTGTTTTTCATTTGTCCATATTTTTGTAAGAATTTCGGGGCCGATGCCTGCTGGGTCCCCCATCGTTATGCCAATGACAGGATGATAATCGCTTTTTATTTGTTTGGCTGGATTAACGGCCATGCTCTTTACCGATAATCAATAATGGCATCACGGCGAATATCACGTAGGTAACGCCGCGCCATCATTGACATACGCTTTTGCTCTAACTGAGCGTAAATAGCATCAAAGTTAGGTTCCTGTATTTCAGGTTCTTTGCGGTCACAAACGAAAAGCGCGCGCCAACCATCCGCCATTTTCAAGAGCTGAGTTCGCTCACCTGTTCGCAGGTTTTCAATGTCGCGGCGCAAGGGGACAGACATATCACGTATCCGCATGATACCTAATTCTTGCTCGCCGTCAGCGCCTGATTCTAAAGCATGCTTTGCCACCTGCCCGCATGTCGAATCAGCTTCGCTGATATTTGATACATAATCCTCAAAGGTTTTGGCTTTATCTTCGTTGGCAACGAGATCACTTGAGAGATGAATTTGGCGCAGGCTATATTGTATATCAAGGGGATCAGCTGTTAGGATACGCCGACGATCACGCAGGGCGAAAATAGTATAACCCCCTGGTGTGCGGATAGGGTCTAAAATTTCGCCAACAGGACTGTTTTGAATCAGCGTAAGCTGGTCATTATTAATATCTGATTCTGATAACCAACCCAGATCGCCGCCAACAGCCGCCGATGAGGATGCCGATAATTGCTGTGCTATTTCGGGAAAGGATGATCCGCTTTGCAAGCGCTCAACCAGTGCATCGGCATTCGCTTTGACGCTGGCTTCTTGCTCTGGCGAGGCAACAAGTAAAACAATCTCGCCGAGGCGATACTCAAACTTACCTTTGTTATCATACAAACGCTTAATAAAGGCATCGACTTCTTCGTCTGAAACACTGACAAATTGCCCTAAGCGCCCTTGAACCAACTGTCCCCAAGCACTCTCAGCCTCGATTTGTTTCTTCATAGTTTCTTTGCTAGAACCAATTTGCAATAGAGCATTGCCTAACTGATCCCCCGTTTGACCTAAGCCTTGCGCCCGACGATTAAAAAAATCGTCTAATAATTCAGGGGAGATGACTAAATCAACTTCTTGGGCTTCTTGTAATTGTAGGCGTTCATCAATGATTGATTGGACAACCTGTTCGCGGACTTTTAAAAACTCAACTTCAGAGTTAACCCCACCACTGATAGCAATAACGAGACGCAGTCTTTGATCAATATCAAATGTTGACACAGGTTCATCATTCACTAAAACTTCAATGCTGTTGATCGAATTTTGCGCGGCAATATTATGGGTTATAGCAATGACACAGACGCTACTGAACGTCAATGCTTTCAAAGCCTTTAAGACAGCCATCATCACGGGCGGTAAATAGGAAAAGCCTTTAGATTTGTTCATCGTTTCATTCGTTTCTAAGTTTGGTCTAAGTTTGACCTAAGTTTGGGCCAAAATTTAACCTAAAATCTGGCACAAATTTGATCTGCATTTATAGTATAGCCTTGTAGCTGTTTTATGAATGCTCTGCTAGCCTAAATTCTTTAGTTTTAAAGTAAACAAGAAACGTGTTCCTGATTGAATGTCTCGGTCTTCGGTGAAGAGCTTGCGTGCTGAGAGAGAAACTTCAATACAGTCATCAATATAG
>JABABO010000407.1 GCA_014238195.1 Kordiimonadaceae bacterium
GCGCTTGAGGGCTACGGAAATTTACTGTTATTAAAGCACGCGGGTGGTTGGATTACGGCCTATGCCCATAATGATCGCCTTTTGGTGCGTGCAGGGCAAAAAGTGACTAAAAGGGATGTGATTGCCCGTGTCGGCGATACGGGCGGTGTCCAACGCCCGCAACTGCATTTTGAAATACGCAAGGGCCGCCGCGCCCTTGATCCATTACAATATTTGGAACGCCAAAATGCTGCGCTTTTCGTCACCGTGCGTGCGATGGGCCGATAATTTACAACCCGATAAATTATAAACGCACTTTAACATTCAGGGATCCAGCAAGGTCCTGAACATAGTGCCAAGCGATGCGCCCAGACCGTGACCCACGGGTTTTGGACCAGTTTTTAGCGCCGTCTTGCCAATTATCAGGTGCTTTCAGGCTTAAGTGATCTATATATCCTTTTACCATATCCAAATATTCGCTTTGGTTACAGGGGTGGAAGCCCAGCCACAGGCCAAAGCGATCTGATAAAGCTATGGTTTCATCCATCGTTTCAGTTGGGTGAATGCCTGTTGCTTGTTCCTGATCCATCATCTTGCGGGGCATCATATGCCGGCGGTTAGATGTTGCGTAAAAAATAACATTGTCTGGTCGGCCTTCTAGCCCACCTTCCAGCACAGATTTCAGGGCTTTGAAGTCTTTATCTGGCTGGCTAAATGATAAATCATCACAGAATAATATTGTCGCCCGGGATTGGCGGGCCAATAATTCCATCAAATTAGGCAAGGCATAAATATCTTCATGGTGAATTTCAACGAGGGCAAGGTCAGTCGCAAGTTCATTTAGAATGTAGGCATGAACAGCTTTGATTAGCGTGCTTTTCCCCATTCCACGTGCACCCCAAAGGAGTGCATTATTGGCCGATGCCCCCATAGCAAATCGCTTAGTGTTTTCAAGCAATGTATCCCTGTTGCGGTCAATCCCCTTTAGCAGGTGAAGCGGCGGGCAAATGACGTTCGGTATGGTCCTGAAACTATGATGATCAGCACAGTAAACAAAGGCATTATAATCATCTGGTAAGTTTTGATCTGTCTGATCAGTCGGGTGTTCCAGTGCGTCAGCGATACGTTTAATTTCAGCGATCAAGGCAGGGACTAGGGTTCTGTCGCTTTCTAGTTCCTTTGACACTTGTATCAGTCCCTTGTGATGCCTATTTTATGGTTTATGTGGAATGATGATAGAAATAGCACAGCAAACCCACTTTTACTACAAGGGATGCTGTTGCATTTGAAAATAGTGTAGGTATAGTCCCGCCCAGATAAATGTATCGGGTAAATATGTGGTGTGTTAAAAATAGCATCAAAAATCCGATTAATGTAATGCCGAATATAATGAAGAGGCCTAAATATGTTTTCATCCCCAGCCTACGCCCAAGCTGCTGGCGCTTCTCAAGCCAGCCTTCTGGAAAGCTTTCTGCCATTAATTTTGATTGTTTTGATCTTTTGGTTTTTGGTTCTGCGCCCACAAAGCAAACGCATGAAAGAACACCGCGAAATGGTGACCAATGTACGTCGCGGTGATACGGTTGTCACGGGAGGCGGTTTAATTGGTAAAGTTGCCCGCGTAAAAGACGATAACGAGATTGAGGTTGATGTTGCCGATGGGGTACGTGTGCGTGTTGTCAAAAGCACGCTTAGTGAAGTACGCACAAAAGGCGAACCTGCAAAAACTGCTAAATCGGATAGTTAAACCTATAATACACTTGCATGAAGGGACACTGTCATGGCGAACTTTCCTCGCTGGAAAGTAATAATGATATTACTGGTTTGTACGTTTGGCTTTTTGTCGGCGCTGCCTAACTTTGTCGGCGAAGCAGGGCGGGCAAAGCTCCCCAATTTCTTACCTGATAGCACATTATCATTGGGATTAGACCTGCAGGGCGGTGTGCATTTTCTGTTGGGGGCTGAGACAGATGATATCATAGCAACCAAGCTTGAAAATATTGCTGGTGAAGTGCGGGATATTCGCCGCAGTGTTAAGTCCCTGAATTTCCGCCGTATCCGTATCGAAGACGACAGCGTGAAGTTTGAAGTTAGCCGCGAAGATATGATTGAACGTGCCCGAACTGAATTACTGCCAATAACTCAAAATACCACACTTGGTACCAACCCTTTGCTGGGTGGAGGTGTCAAGGAAGTTGAATTAGACCGCGATGGAAAAGAATTCACATTGTCTTTGACAGACCAGGGTATCATTGCACAAAAACGCGATGCTATAACCCGTGCGATGGAAGTGGTCCGCAAGCGGGTAGACCCAGAAGGCACCCGCGAAATTACTTTGCAGCCGCAGGGGGATGATCGTATCATTCTACAAGTCCCTGGCGCGGATGATCCATCTGAATTGTTACGTATTATCCAGACAGCGGCGAAATTATCTTTCCATGATGTTGAAACCAATATATCGGCCGCCGATATTGCAAAAGGTCGCGCACGTCCAGGGCAAATGATATTGCCTTTGCGGGATGGTGGTGAAATGTCTGTTAAAAAGCGTGTGATTGTATCGGGTGCTGACCTAACGGATGCCCGCCCATCCTTTGATCAAAATGGACGTCCCGCAGTGGCTTTTCAGTTTAATTCATCGGGTGGAAAGCGTTTTGGGCAGCATACAGCCAGCAATATTGGCCGTCCGTTTGCTATTGTGCTAGACGGCGTCATTATCAGTGCGCCGCGCATTCAAAGTGCAATACTTGGTGGTTCTGGGATTATCACAGGGGCTGGGGACACAAAAGAAACACAAGAACTCGCTACGCTTCTAAAAGCTGGTGCGCTACCTGTGCCACTGCAAGTGCTAGAACAACGCACAATAGGTCCAGACTTGGGTGCTGATTCAATAGCAGCAGGTAAATTAGCATCCATCATTGGTTTCATAGGCGTCATACTATATATGGTTCTTAGTTATGGCCGTTTTGGTTTAGCAGCCAATGTTGCATTGATCGCTAACCTGATATTAATCACAGGCTTTCTGTCATTATTTCAGGCCACACTCACCTTGCCAGGTATTGCGGGCATTGTTCTGACTATTGGGATGGCTGTGGATGCAAATGTTTTGGTGTTCGAGCGTATCCGCGAAGAACAACGCTCAGGCCGCAAGCCGATAGCAGCTGTTGATGAAGGTTATGCACAGGCATTTTCAACGATTTTGGATGCAAATATCACAACATTCCTTGCTGCAGCCATCTTGTACGTTCTTGGTACTGGGCCTGTGCAGGGTTTTGCTGTTACGCTTGCTATCGGAATTTTAACCAGCATGTTCACGGCTATTTTGGTCACGCGGCTTGTTCTTTCCCTTTGGTTATCAAAGGCGCGTCCAACCAAGTTACCGATATAGGAGGGCTGTCATGTTATTAAAACTTGTTCCCGAAAAAACCGATATTAAATTTCTGAGTTTTCATAAAATAAGCGCCATAATCTCGGCTTTTTTAATGGTGGCTTCGGTTGTGCTATTTTTTACACAAGGCCTAAATTACGGTATTGATTTCAAGGGCGGCATCAATATCGAAATAGGCTCCAGCCAACCGATTGAGATATCGGACGTGCGCAAAAGCTTATCGGGCCTAGGCTTTGGCGAAGTAAAAGTTCAGGAATACGGTGAACCAACGGAAGCCCTTATTCGCATTGAACGACAACCAGGTGGTGATGAAGCCCAGCCCCTTGCTATGCAGACGGCTAAACAAGCCCTGCAATCAACGATGCCTGATATTAGTTTTCGCCAAGAAAATATTGTTGGGCCTGTTGTGTCTGGTGAGCTCAAACAAGATGGTGTTCTGGCTGTAACTGTGGCGGTGTTCTTTGTATTGCTTTACATTTGGTTTCGGTTTGAATGGCAGTTTGGCCTTGGGGCTGTTATTGCACTTGTTCATGACGTGACCCTGACCATTGGTTTTTTTGCAATAACTCAGTTAGAATTTAATTTATCCATTATCGCTGCGATCCTGACAATTGTTGGCTACAGCTTGAATGATACTGTTGTGGTGTATGACCGTGTTCGGGAAAATATACGTAAGTACCGCAAAAAAGAAATGCCTGACCTGCTTGATTTTTCGCTGAATCAAACGCTTTCCCGCACGGTAATGACATCTGTCACAACGCTTTTAGCGCTTGTTGCGCTGTTTGTTTTTGGCGGTGAAGTTATCCGTGGGTTTACGGCTGCGATGATTTGGGGTGTTGTTGTTGGTACATATAGCTCGATTTTTGTGGCGTCTCCCGCTTTGCTGGCCTTTGAAATTCGCCGTGATGCCATGATCCATGATGATGCAGGTAATGACCCAACTGTTGATAATTCCCGCCCGCCGCAGTTTTAAGGATTGGCACCTATGACACAATCATCGGGTCAAAAGGACGGCACGCATCCGCTAAGCAGTGGGCAGGTTTCCTTTACCCCTGATCACAGCGATGATTTATTCACACTTGACGGATATGGCGGCGGTGCTTTTAGGGCGCAGGGGGCGCGTGTTGAAGGTACAGTGGTGGTTAGCCAAAACGGCATCATGTCGGTAGGCGAAATCGCGGACTATTCAGCGCTTAAGCCTGAGCATTTTCAAGGGCTGCTCGCACAAACACCGCGGCCTGAACTGATTTTAATTGGGGTCGGTGAAAAGATGCAGCTTTTAAGCAGTGAACTTCGGGCATTTTTCGACAAGGAAGAATGCCCTGTTGAAGTCATGGATACGGGGGCAGCAGCGCGAACCTATAATGTGCTTCTGGCCGAAGGGCGACGGGTTGTTGCTTTTATGCTCCCTGTTGACTAGCTGGTTTTGCCGTGTTTTCCCCTGTCTTTGGCATTAATCGCATATCTGGCACATTTTATCGCTGATTGCTTTCTTTAAGGAAAGAAAGAGCTATTGTTCAATTATAGTATTTTGAAACAATATAGCGAGACCAATGAATAATGATTTCATTATTTATTGATAAGTCGAACCGACATAAAGACTTATAGCCAAATAAGGGGATCAATATTCACCGCATTTGGCTATAGAATGATCGTTAAACATAATAATAAAGGCGAGGAAGCTAGCATGACACAGATAAATCATTATTTTATATCTCCGATATTTGGCCCAGCATTTCGAAGCGCGATGCTGGCTGTTGGCGTTTCGTTTGCAGCTTTCGCATTTGCCAACCAAGTATCCGCCCTAATGACTGAGGGAGATGATCAAACCACAGCACCAGAAAAAATCGAAAAGAAAAAGCGCGTTATTAAAGTTTTAAAGCCAGGCGAGGCTTTAAAAGAGCAAACGGTAGATAAGAAAATCATCGTTCGTACCGTCGATAAAGATAAAAAAGGCCGCATTGTGGTGAGCAATAGCCACATCCCTGCGGCTTATTCACGTATACATATTGAAAAAATTGAGCAGGCCAAAGAAAGTATCGAATCTTCCCTTTCTAAAATGCAAGAGAAGCTTTCTAAAGCTAAGAATGAATATGAGCGTCAAGCCATCAATTCCGCCATTGAAAGCCTGAATGAAGCCAAAATATCACTCGATGAACAGAGCGCACTGATGGTTGATATAGACCAAGAATTTCATAGTTTGAGTGATATACATGTGGAGGCAATTACCGAAGCGCTTGCAGAGGTTAATTTGAGCGAAGAAGAACTCATAGACGTTAAAGTTGAATTGATGGACGAATTAGCAGAAGCCCGCATCGAAATTCAGGAAGCTTTGAATGACCTTGATTTAGAATTCATTGTTGATGAACAAGGGGAATTCCATGAACTGCGTGTTCGGGCGCTTAAGCAAGCTGAGCTTTCACTGAAAGGCATGGAAGAAAAGCATATTGAAGCCTTAAAACGTGCTGAAGCTGATTTGAAACGTACTCGTGAGGAACTAGAGCGCAAACTTGCGGAAAAGCAAAAGCACGCCGCCAAACAAAAGCAGGAAAAATAACCCTAGTTCAACTAAAGTCAGCACTTCTATTTGATCTGACAGTTGCCGAATTAACGGTTGGCGGCTGTCAGATTATGTTTAAATTAATATATCTATAGCGAGACCAATGAATAAGAATAAGATCATTATTCATTGGTCTCGCTATATAATGATTTTTAGCGCTTTTACTTGAGCCATTCATGAGAAATTCATACAGTATCTTGCATGATTGAGAGAACGCCTTGCAAAGACTTATTATTCATGGTCAAGTTTAGGAATGAATATTCATATTAGGAAGCTGCGTGCAAATCATTGTTCAAAAGACACTTATGAAGTTGATGTTAGTTTGCACGCGCATTTGCTTAAGGCTATGTGTCATATTATGGGTTTGTGCTGCACCTGCTTATTCTGCGGACTTAGAAGGTATTCGATTTGGCGAAAATAGCGATCATACGCGCATTGTAATTGACGCTTCACAAGCAATCAAGCCCCGAACATTTATGTTGGCTGACCCTTATCGTTTGGTCACTGATTTGCCGCAAGCGACATGGAATTCTAAGCAGGATGTGAAGGCCTTGGGTCTAGTCAGTGGTATTCGGCATGGTTTATTCACTGGCGACATATATCGTTTGGTTTTAGATTTAAAATCACCCGCTGTGATGGCTTCAAGTTTTGCATTAGCCCCGAATGGTCGTTACGGGCATCGTTATGTGATTGATATTAAACCAACATCGCGTCAAAGTTTTTTAGCGGAAGTGCAAAAAACACGCCCCTTGCGACCTGTAAGTACCGAAACTGCGTCGGTGCCGTTTAATCCAGAAGCGAAAAAGCGCGTCGGTGGCAAGCGTGTTATTGTGCTTGACGCGGGTCATGGTGGTCCTGACCCAGGGAACTTGGGGGTGATCGGTGTTCATGAAAAAGTCATCACTTTAAAAATTGCGCGCGCTGTTCGTGATGAATTACAACGCACAGGTCGATATGATGTTTACCTCACCCGTGACCGTGATATTTTTCATAAGGTGCGCGAACGTTTTCGCATCGCCCGACGGCGCGGGGCAGAGCTGTTCATTAGCATCCATGCTGATGCGATTAATAAGCCGAGTGTAAAGGGCGGGAGCGTTTATAACCTGTCGGAAACCGCATCTGATAAAGAAGCTGCTCGGCTGGCAGTGCGGGAAAATAAGTCAGATGTAATCGCGGGCGTTAATTTAGAGGAAGCCGATGATGAAGTTTCTGGTATCCTTATAGAACTAGCACAAAGGGAAACCATGAATTATTCCGCTCAGTTTGCTGAAATACTGGTCGGTGAATTGAAACGAGAAATACCGATGTTACGGCGGGCACATCGTTTCGCCAATCTTGGTATGTTGAAGGCACCAGATGTGCCATCAGTGTTGTTGGAAGCGGGGTATTTGACAAATAAAAAAAATGCACGCTTGTTAAACAGTAAAGACGGGCAAAAGCGCATAGCCCGCGCAGTAAGACGAGCGATAGATCGTTACTTTAATCAAATGGCTGCTCTTGGACGTTAGTTGCCTTATGCAGGCCATAATCCTATGATAAGCGGTGACCGTATGATTATGTGCGTAAGCTAATATGATATAGCGAGACCAATGAATAATGATTTCATTATTTATTGATAAGTCGAACCGACACAAATACTTATAGCCAAATAAGGGGATCAATATTCACCGCATTTGGCTATAATACAAAGGCGCAAAACTTTACAAGAGTATACCACTGTAATGACCACAGGCCCAAATAATAGCCATGAGACAAAATCAGGCACTGAGCAGCTTGAAACGGTCGCTGCTTTCAAGGTTAAACGCCCGCTTTGGAAAAAAATTCTCATAGCCTTTACAGGTCTTTCCCTAGTGGGGATTGTGATGGTTGGGGCATTAATTCTGTGGGCAATATTGCATTATGGCCGTGATTTGCCAGATTATCGACAGTTAGCGAGCTACGAACCTGCTGTTGTCACTCGCATACACGCTGGTGATGGTCAACTGATGCAAGAATATGCGACAGAACGCCGTTTGTTTGTCCCCTATGAAGTGTTACCGCAGCGTCTCGTTGATGCTTTTGTCGCCGCCGAGGATAAATCCTTTTTTGAACATTCGGGCCTTGATTATTTTGGTATGCTGCGGGCGCAAGCTCGGAATGTATTGAATTTAATGCGAGGGCGGCGCTTGCAAGGCGGATCAACAATTACACAGCAAGTCGCACGGAATTTTTTGTTGACACTTGATCAACGTGTTGATCGCAAAATCAAGGAAATGATCCTAACGCTTAGGATTGAGCGCGCTTATTCAAAGGAGCGAATCTTAGAACTATACCTGAATGAAATTAATTTTGGTAATCGGTCCTATGGTATCGCGGCGGCTTCGTTAAATTATTTCAATAAATCTCTATCGGAATTGACAACAGCCGAAATGGCTTATTTGGCCGCGCTTCCTAAGGGGCCAAATAATTACCACCCTGTGCGCCATAAGAAACGAGCAATGGCACGGCGCGATTATGTTTTGGCGCGAATGCATGTCTTGGGCTTCATTAATGATAAGACCTATGAAGCTGCCCTGTCTGAAGATTTGATCATGCGCCCTCGAACTGGGATAAATGAATTTAAGGCTGAATATTTCGCGGAAGAGGTCCGCCGCCGTGTGTTGTCGCGTTACGGTAAAAAAACGCTTTATGAAGGTGGTCTTTCGGTTCGGACATCGCTGGAACCACGCTTGCAGGCCATTGCCGAGCGCACATTGCGCGATGGTTTGGTTGCCTATGATCGCCGTCATGGATGGCGTGGGTCATTTGGAACATTATCAACGGATGGTGATTGGGTGACGAGGCTGTTAGGCGTGCGCAGGGCGCTTGGTTATAAAAACTGGAAATTAGCCCTCGTTCATGAAGTGCGCGAAGATGGTGCTATTGTTGGCCTGAAAGATGGTAGTTACGGCTTTATTCCATTTGAGGAAGTCACATGGGCGCGGAGATGGCGGCCCCGCGAGCGGCTGGGGCCAAAAGTCACAGATATGGCTCAGGTTTTACGAATGGGTGAAGTGGTCGCAGTTGAGGAGCGTCGGCAAAAGCCAGGACATGAAGTTATTGATTTTTTTGATGTAGAAGGCGAATCGATAGGTCTTATCCGCACGTATGCCCTGCGCCAGCGCCCAGATATAAATGGTGCTATTGTTGCAATGGACCCTCACACAGGACGTGTTTTAGCGATGTCGGGCGGATTTGATTATAAAGCCAGCCAATATAACCGCGCCACACAAGCCGAACGTCAACCAGGTTCAGCTTTTAA
>JABABO010000409.1 GCA_014238195.1 Kordiimonadaceae bacterium
AAGTGGAACCGACATAAAAGCGAGACCAATGAATAATGATTTCATTATTTATTGATAAGTCGAACCGACATAAAAGCGAGACCAATGAATAATGATTTCATTATTTATTGATAAGTCGAACCGACATAAAAGCGAGACCAATGAATAATGAGTTCATTATTTATTGATAAGTCGAACCGACACAAATACTTATAGCCAAATGAGAGAAGCAAAATTCTCTGCATTTGGCTATAGATAAGCGCTTTAAGTCAGTGGTTCATTAGTGAGGGAGGTCAAAGGGTCCGATGCAAAGTTTCAGGTTAAAATTATTGGTCTTACCTGCACTGATGTTTTTATCAGCTTGTGGGTTCACACCCCTTTATCAATCGGGAAGCGATGGTCAAAGTGGGCTGGGCACCCCAAGCCTTGATCACAGTTTATCAACCATTGAAGTGGCCCCGATTTCTGACCGTGTGGGTCAGCAAATGCGCAATCATTTGTTGGTTCGCCTCAATACAAAAGGCACCCCGCAGTATCAGCTTAAAATCATCCTAGAACAATCAACGCGTGGCTATGGAATTCGCCCTGACGCATCAATCACACAGGAAGAGTTAACTGTAAAAGCGCACGTTTCTTTACTTGATTTAAACACCAATGAAGCACCCCCTTTGTTTATGGAAACATACACATCACGGACAAGTTATGATGCTGTGCTCAGCGATTTTGCAACATTAACCCAGCGCGAAGATAGCGCCCGCCGTTTGGCGATTGAAATAGCCGACCGTATTCACAGGCGCATGGCCGTGTATTTTCAAGGTCACTTACAGCCAAAGAAAGACTGTTATCACCAATGAAAGCAAAAGCCGCTGATATTGCCGCCTATGTTAAAAAACTTCCAGACCATATTCGTGTCGTGGTTATTTTTGGTCGTGACGAAGGTTTAGTCCGCGAGCGATGCGCTTTAATTGGCAAGCAAATAGCCCCTGATTTATCGGACCCATTTCAAGTTGCAAGGCCTAGTATCGAAGATGTAAAAAACACACCGTCAATTTTGCTTGATGAAATTTCCGCAATTTCGATGATGGGTGGTCGCCGATTAGTGCGCTTAGAAGGCGCTGGAAATGAAAGCACCGAAGCAGTTAAATTGGTTCTGGCAGGCAGCCAAGGTGATGGTTTGTTGGTGATCAGCGCAGGTGATTTGACGCCTTCATCAAGCCTTCGCAAGCTAGCAGAGAAAGAAAAAGCCGCTGTGGCAATGGCGTGTTACGTGGATAATGCCCGTGATTTGATAGGCCTTATTCAAACAACGATGCAGCAAGCGGGATTAACCATTGACCAGGACGCATCAGGTTTTTTAAGGGAGAATTTGGGCGGGGACCGAATGGTCAGCCGATCAGAATTGGATAAGCTTATTCTTTATAAAGTAGGTGATGAAAATAAAAAAGTCACCTTAGAGGATGCAAAGGCTTGTGTGGGGGATACCAGTGCTCTTGGCTTAAACCAGATTGCAGAAGCCATCACAGCAGGTCGGATGGTGGACCTAGAAAAACTACTAGAACGCGCTTGGACTGCACGAGAAAGCGCTGTCGCAATTTTAAGGGTGTTAACAGGGCGATTGATGCGCATGCATTTAGCCCGGGGTTATATGGACACTGGCATGAATGCCGCAAACGCAGTCAGTAAATTACGCCCCCCAGTATTTTTTGCCGAAAAAGATAAGTTTACCGCCGAGATTTCACGCTGGAACAGTCTTAAATTAGGCCGTGCTTTGGAAATATGTATGACCGCCGAGCTGGACTGCAAAACCACAGGAAACCCAGCAGATGTCATTTGTGCGCGGGCGCTGCTCAGCATTGCTAAAGCAGCGCGTTAAACTCAATTAGTTTAGTTTAAGTTTATAGGCTTTTCTTCTGTCGCGCCGTCTTGCTGCGCAGCCGCTGCTTCTTGTTGGCGGTAAAGAACTTCAAAGTTAATTGGCTCAAGCATCAACGGCGGGAAACCACCATCACGGGACGCATCGGCAATAATGCGTCGCGCAAATGGGAACATCAATGTCGGCGCTTGAATGAGCAGGAATGGGCGTAATTGTTCTTCATCAACACCGCGAATACCAAAAAGGCTGCCGTAAGAAAGTTCAACAACAAAAGCGGCTTGCTCTTCCCCTGATTCTGTTTTCTGTGTGGCCTTCGCAGAAACTTTCAGCTCGACTTCAAAGACTTCATCGTTCAATTTGCGCACCCCAACGTTTACATTTACGTCGATGGCGGGTTGTGCTGTGCCATTATTTTGCAGGCTTGCAGGGGCGTTTGGATTTTCAAAAGACAAGTCTTTGATATATTGGGCAATTACACCAGCTTGCGGTGCGGTCTGTGCACCTGCTTCTTCGCCAACTGGGGGTACGAATGTTTCATTATCAGCCATGGTATAAACTCTTCAAATAATATGCTAAAAAGCGTTCTGTAAGTTTGGCGTATCACCATCAAACGGATTTAACGACCAAACGATGTTCTAATCTGGTGGGATGGGCTAGCATGCTTTCCAAGCTCTATCAAGCTCTTATCGCTTTAATATTGTGTACAAAGGTCTATATTTGAATTTATATGCAACAAAAAGCGCTTAATCACCCTTTTTATCAGTAAGGTCAGTATATTCAACTTCAATAGTTTCTTCATCTTGATGGGACTTAGCGTGCGGGTTTGCTTGTACAAATTCACCTTCAATGACTATCCCTCCTTGGCTGTCTTGCTGATGTGTACGGGTCTTTAGGATGATCGATTTTAACACAAGATTGCCCAGCAATAAACGCAAAGGCGGAATCAATAACAGTGCACCGACTGTGTCAGTAATGAAACCAGGTATGAAAAGGCAAATGCCCGAAACGGCTAAAAATAAGCCATGCACAAGTTGTGTGCCGATAGGTAATCCGTCCACTTGGGCTGCTTGAATATCGCGAAAAACCTTGATGCCCTGCATCCGAACAAGCGCCATGCCAATCATAGCCGTTAACAAACACAGCATAACAGTAGAAAATGAACCAATATCTGAGCCGACATTAATCAATAGATTCAGTTCTAATATGGGAACTGCAATCAAAATAAAAAATATGATGATACCTATCACAAGCTACCTCTTGTTCTTTTGCCACTTTCACCTTATTTATAAGGGAACAAATGGTGTTAAATTCAATAGATTGGCAAAAAAATAGCACAGTAAGCCAATAATACTGTATAATTTAAGTGAATACTAAGATGTTCTGGGCCATATTATACTTGAAATATAGACGCGATTAGCGTCTCAGCTGAAGCGCAAAGATACAGAAAGCAAACGATTAACATGGCAATGTTTGATATTATTATTTTGGCAATGGTTGCAGGGTTTATCTTGCTGCGTCTACGCTCCGAACTGGGTAACAAAAATGGCAATGAGCCTTTACCACCTGCTGCCCGGCCTGACCCTTATGATGACAATCGTCAAAGCGATTATGCGAAGTCTAAGCGCTTACATGTGGTCGAAGGGGAATCGCGCCGTATCAACAAGGACCAAAATGTCAAAGACACTGATCCTACTGTACAGCGTTCCCTAGCGGATATTCGCGCCAAAGACCGCTATTTTAATCCATCGGAGTTTGTTGAAGGCGCAAAATCTGCTTACGGCATGATTTTGGAAGCGTTTTGGTCTGGCGATCAAGGGGCATTGAAACCTTTATTATCTGATGAAGTGTACGGCCAATTCTCAGGGGCGATTGAGGCCCGTGATGCTGCTGGTCATCACTTGGATAATCGTATCCTTGATATTGACAGTGCTAAAATCATCACGGCAAACCTGATAGGCAAAATGGCGGAGCTAACCGTTCATTTCACGTCTGAGATTATCGCAATTACCAAAGATAGCGATGGTCGTATTATAGAAGGAAACCCTTCAGATACTGTCGAAGTGAATGATAAATGGACTTTCGCACGCGACCTAAGCAGGCGTGATCCAAGCTGGACATTGGTTGCCACCCGCGCTGGTTAAGGTTAAAGTATATGTTAGCTTAGGTGGAAAGGCGTAAGGGCAATGACCAAAAGACCACCTAAAAAACAAAATACTATGTTCGTAAATGACCAAGATACTGCCCTTTGGCAGGCTGTTACAAAAACTGTTACCCCCTTGGCGGGGTCACGACCTAAAGCTAATTTGCCAAAGCTTCATCGCAGTGACTTTCCCTCGCATATTCGGTCCATACAAAATCACACGGGGCGCTTTCAGCAAGACTGGCAAAATTTGGCTTTGCACCAAGAAAGCCCCTTACCCGAAAACCTCCCAGAAAGCCACTTAGAAAAAAAGCTTAAGCGGAGAATTACAAAGGGCTTGCAAAATGTTGATCGGACAATTGATTTGCATGGCATGACCCAAGATCAAGCTTATAATGTTTTGGTTAACGCCATAAAAGGCTGCATTCAGCGCGGCGATAAAGTTTTGCTCATTGTCACGGGTAAAGGCGGAAAAAGATTTTCGCAAACAAGTAGCATCCCTGCCGCGTATCGTACACGGGCGGATTTTGATCAAGGGAACGGTGTTTTAAAACGCATGGTACCAAACTGGTTATCGGGTAACGACTTACGGCCCTTTGTTCAATCCTTCGATACAGCATCCCCTGAGCACGGCGGCGACGGCGCTTTGTATGTGATCTTAAGGCGGCAAGCAAAAAAATCTTTCACTGGTGATAGCAATACCGCAGGGCGCTCATGACCCCATTTGGTGAAAAATTAAGACGGCTGAGAGCTGGAAAAGGTGTCAGCCAAGCCACAATGGCAAAAGCCTTAGGGGTTTCGCCAGCTTATTTATCAGCCCTAGAGCACGGAAAGCGTGGTTCGCCCAGTTGGGCATTGATGCAGCAAATCATTCAATATTTTGGATTAATATGGGATGATGCCGAGGATTTAAATACTCTTGCCATTCACTCAAAGCCTAAGGTTACGATTGATACATCAGGCATGGACGAGCGTGCAACCAAAGCAGCAAACCTGATGGCCCACCGAATTGGACGTATGAGCAGTCCTCAATTGGACAGGCTTCTTGCCATCTTAGCCGAAGATATTCATGATTAAGTGCATATAGAACTAGACGCTGATTTTATTTAACTCTAAGCTGCGATCACACGCCATATCTGTAAAGGGTTCATAGTGGTCGCACATTTAAAAACAGTTGCATTTGAAGGGATTACTGCCCGCATTGTCGATGTACAGGTGCAAATTGCCAGTGGTATGCCTGCTTTTACGGTTGTTGGGTTGCCTGACAAAGCCGTCAGTGAAGCGCGGGAGCGTGTCCGCGCAGCGCTGTCAGCGATTGGCCTTGCCCTGCCAGCCGAACGGATCATCGTTAATTTATCCCCTGCTGATTTACCAAAGGAGGGGAGCCACTATGATTTACCCATCGCGCTTGGTTTGCTGCGGGCGATGGATGTGTTGCCTGAAGATTCTATTGCAGACATGATTGTTATGGGGGAGTTGGGCCTTGATGGCAGTATTGCGCGGGTGAACGGTGTACTGCCAGCTGCGATGAAAGCATTTGAAGATAATTGCGGTGTCATCTGTCCTGCCGAATGCGGCGGCGAGGCAGCGTGGGCGGGTGATATTCAAATTATTGCGCCTTTATCAATCATGGCCTTGATCAATCATGTGCGCGGAACGCAAGTGATTGCACAGCCCATTGCAAGCGGCGTTGAGGAGACAAATAATTTAGAAAAATTACCAGACATGCTGGATATCAAAGGCCAAGAAAGTGCCAAACGCGCCTTAGAGGTGGCGGCGGCTGGTGGGCATAATATGCTGATGATTGGCCCGCCTGGCAGTGGTAAATCAATGCTAGCATCACGGCTGCTTTCGATCTTACCAGATATGAGTGTGATGGAAGCGCTGGAGCATTCGATGGTTGCTTCTATCGCAGGGGAGCTTAAAGGGGGCCGAATATCCAAGCGTCGTCCTTTTCGTGATCCCCATCATAGTGCAAGCCAACCCGCCCTAATTGGTGGTGGCACAAAAGCAAAGCCAGGGGAAGTTTCACTGGCCCATGGGGGTGTGTTATTTTTAGATGAACTGCCAGAATATACCCGCCAAACATTAGAAGCCTTAAGACAACCCCTTGAAAGTGGTCGGGCTGTTATCGCCCGCGCGGCTGCTCATGTTAGCTATCCCGCACGGTTTCAATTAATAGCAGCGATGAACCCCTGTCGCTGTGGCTATTTGGATGATGCTGGCCTAGCCTGTAACCGGGCCCCTAAATGTGCGCTAGATTATCAAGCCAAAATCTCAGGCCCTTTGTATGACCGTATTGATATTACAGTTGATGTGCCAGCAGTGAGTGCGGCTGATTTAACATTGCCACCACCAAAGGAAAGTTCAGAAAATATCGCAGCCCGCGTAGCTGCCGCACGTCAAACTCAGTTGGAGCGATTCCAAGGGACGCAAGCCCGCACAAATGCTGAGGCTGACGGTCAGTTATTAGAAAAAGTTGCAACCCCTGACGATGCAGGCCAAAAATTACTTGGGCAAGCTGTTGATACCATGCGACTTTCAGGGCGTGGGTATCACCGAGTTCTACGTGTTGCGCGCACGCTGGCGGATTTATCTGGATCACGGTCAGTGAAAGAAGTCCATGTGGCAGAAGCACTTTCATATCGGCGCGTTAGCCCGCAAATGCAAATCAACCAGTTATAGCCAATTGCGGTGAACATTATGGTTAATATTGTGTTTACCATACTTGTTAGAAGTATTTTTACGCTAACTCTTTATATTTTTCCACGATAGCTCACGCTGTGGAGAGAAACCCAATGCTAACAAAGTTGAAACAAAGTCTCAGCCATGTGATAAAATTGACGCTTTTTGTTGCCTTTATATCAGTGCCTTTTTCAACACACGCGCTAGCAGACGACGTTAAAAATTGGCGCAAAGCTGTGATCAAGAAAATTATTAAAAAGCATGTTTACCCGCGTTCAGCTATCCAGCGTGAAATTGAAGGGGCCGCAAAAGTGCGCCTGACAATTGACCGTACTGGCGAAATAACCAATTATGAAGTCGTGCAAGCATCGGGGGAGAGCGTCCTTGACAAAGCTATCCCAAAAATGATGGACCGCTTAAACCCATTACCCGCACCACCAGATTCGCTAAGCGATGCCCGTTTATCCTTTGTCATTCCCATTAGTTGGCGCTTACAATAACTATAGCCAAATGCAGTGAATATTGTTCTCCTCATTTGGCTATAAGTATTTGTGTCGGTTCGACTTATCCCCAAAGTCTCAGGGAATAATAAGATCATTATTCATTGGTCTCGCTATATTAAATCGCAAGGCGCTCTAGCGTAATTCACGGCGCAAAATTTTACCTACAGGGGATTTTGGCAGCTCGCTCATAAAGACAATTTGTTTTGGCACTTTATATCCTGTTAAATTTTCGCGGGCATACGCAATGATGCTATCCGTATCCAAGTTAATATTGCTTTTTATCACAAACAATTTCACGGCCTCGCCAGTGCGGTCATCTGGTACGCCAATACAAGCGCATTCGGCAATGTCTGGATGGCTACTCATCACGTCTTCAATTTCATTGGGGTATACATTAAAGCCAGAAACAATCACCATATCTTTTAATCGATCTACAATGCGCACAAACCCATCCTCTTGCACCAAGGCAACATCACCTGTAGCAAACCAGCCATCTGGGTCAATCGATTCGGCTGTGGCTTCTGGCCGCTGCCAATAATCCCGCATGACATTAGGACCACGCACTAATAGCTCGCCCGATGAACCCGTGGGCTGTGTGTTACCTTCGCTGTCAACGATTTTCATTTGCAGGGCGCTCAGCGGTTTTCCAACCGCGCCAATTTGCTGCGCATCGGGGAAATTACAACATAAGTTCGCTGTCGTTTCTGACAAACCATATCCTTCCAAAATTTTTGATTTTGTGGTGTTTTCCCACTGGTGAGCCAAATCGGTCAAAAGGGCGGTTCCCCCTGAAATAACTCCAATAACGTGGCTAAAATCAATAGTATGCAGATCAGGGTGAGATAATATGCCAGCATATATCGTGTTGACCCCAGCCATGCTGGTGAATTTATGAGCAGCCATTGTTTTAACCAAACCATCCATGTCCCTTGGATCGGGAATAAGGACCGACATACCCCCTTTAATGACCACACCGATGACATTCACAGAAAACCCATAAACGTGATACATTGGCATCGGACCAATGACAACTTCACGCACCCCAGCAGGTACTTCTAAAATTTCAATGCCCATTGCTGCCGCTGAAAACAGGTTGCCATGGGTTAAAGTAGCCCCTTTTGCAACACCTGTGGTCCCGCCAGTATATTGTAGCACAGCGACATCCTGCATGGTTTGTGACACAGGCTCAAACGCTTGTTCTGCCCCCAAAGCTAAGGCTTGCCAAAATGTATAATGGCCATCACCGCTTGCGTTAGCAGCTGTGCCCTTTGGGCCTTGCAACATATCCATCACTGTTGCTGTTACGACAGTTGAAATATCCGTTTGGTTAACAAGGGATTTTGCTTGCTCTGCCAGCATATCAATCACAACCAATGCTTTGGCACCAGAATCATTAAATTGATGCAACAATTCACGCACAGTATACATGGGATTGGTGTTCACAACAATCATGCCCGATTTTAAAATTCCCCAAACCACAATGGGATACTGAGTGATATTCGGCATTTGTACTGCGATGCGATCACCTTTAACAAGGTCTGTATGATGACTAAGAAACGACGCAAATTGATCACTATATTGATCAAGCTGGTCGAAGCTAATTTGGTGCCCAAGGCATTCGAAAGCAACCTTATCGCCATTGGCTGCGACTGTTTTTTTAAAATTATCAATCAGGCTTTTATAATTTTCACTATTGAGCGCATTTAAGCTTTCTTCTGCATAGGATAAATTGGCGGAACTCATGGTGTACTCCTTACGGTCATAGTGTGTTACAAAAGCTTGGTCTGTTCTTTTGTTAACACTCCCCTTAACAATATATAGCCAATTGCGGTGAATATTGATCACCTTATTTGGCTATAAGTCTTTGTGTCGGTTCGACTTATCAATAAATAATGAAATCATTATTCATTGGTCTCGCTATATGTTCTGTTTTTTTGGCGTGTTTCTTCCCAAAACACACATCAAGTAAAGCATGGGTTATTGCGTTAGAACATGCAACAGAATTCAGACACAAGGGATATTAAGCACACGATCAGCGAGATAAGACCGCCTTGATATCTTTGATGGCTTGTGCTTCGTCCCCTGCTTTTGGCCAGCATTCAAGACCAATCGGGCCATCATACCCCATCTGAGCAATCGTCTGAAAAAGATAGGGATAATTTAACTCGCCAGTCCCTGGTTGATGACGGCCAGGAACATCAGCCACCTGAATATAACCAATTTGATCGCGCCCGTGCCGCATGCTTGCGGCTAAATTTCCTTCACTTAATTGCATGTGATACAGGTCCCAATTGATTTTGATGTGCGGGCTATTTATGGTGCGGCAAATATTCAAGGCTTCACCGCTGCCATTTAAGAAAAACCCTTTATGATCAACAGGATTAAAAGGTTCCAAAATGGCCATTTTATCCCCGCCTTCTAGGATGGGAACTACGCTTTCAAGGGCCCGTTGCAGATTTTCAAGCTTTTCAGATTGCTGCAGATCAGCACTCTCTTGATGACCAACAATAGTAAACATAGGTGCGTCAAGCAAATGTGCTGTCTCAATAGCCTGTTTTATGGCCTCTTTGAAAGCGACGTGGGTATCACGCCCCCCAAGACTGTCAACATCCCAGCCTGTAAATTGAATAATATTGATACCAAGGGACGCGCAATCTTGGGCAAGTTTATTCATGTCACGCGTCTCACTTGCTTGCGAAACATTCCAGAACTCTAAACACTGAAACCCAGCCTCTGCCACTGCATGAACGCGCTCATTAAAAGGCCTGTCCGTGTACCAAGCTTCAATATTACATGCCAGTTTAGACCAAGGATAGCGCATAGACATTCCTTCATGAACGCTGCCGGCGGCACTCGCTGTTTGGCTGAACGACGGCGATAAAGCAGCGCCTGCTGCTGCGATACCAGCCCCTTTCATCAAATCTCGGCGATTGACGAGTTCACGTGCACGACCCTTATTTTGGTTTGTATTTTTTGACGACATCGTACTTCCATATTTTATTGAACCCTCATTCACTCTAGCGTGAATTCCCTGCCTTAGCTATGATAATGCGCAAGTGCCTGTGGCATCAGAACTGATAAAAAGGCGCGCGCCCCCATATGGACCAAAAGCGCAATCACAAGCCCCCCCCAAAGGGCGAACAAAACAGTGCCGTGATCAGTGCTAGGGA
>JABABO010000247.1 GCA_014238195.1 Kordiimonadaceae bacterium
ACATGGCGCACTTTACCTTCCTTAACGAGGTCCTGCAGAACGGTCAGTGTTTCCTCTAGCGCGATAGACGTGTCTTCCTCAACGTGCTTGTAACGTAATTGCCCAAAGAAATTTGTGGGTCGCTCTGGCCAATGTAATTGATATAAGTCTATATAGTCGGTTTTCAGACGCTTTAAGCTCGTGTCTAAGGCTTCCACTATATTAGCGCGGTCTAGGCGGTTATGTGTCCCCAGATGAGGACGCTGTTCGGGCATCATTTTGGACGGCCCTGAAACTTTAGTGGCAAGAATTACATCGCTGCGACGACCAGATTTTTCAAGCCAATTACCAATGATTGTTTCTGTTAGCCCTGCTTTTTCTTCCGTTGTAGGAACCGGATACATCTCGGCTGTATCTAGGAAATTTACCCCATAATCAAGGGCCGTATCAATTTGCCAGTGGCCTTCGCTTTCCGTATTGCAGGTGCCCATATTCATGGTGCCAAGGCATATTTTGCTGACCATGATGTCACTGGTTCCAAGCTTCCGTTTTTCCATCTTTATCCTCCAAACAAAAAAGCAGTAAAACTTGTGGCTTTTCTAGTTTTTACTGCTTGATAATTTTAATTTTCTTGGACCTTAATTAACGATGCCTTGCTCGTTTATCATCTGTTGTAATTCACCACTTTCAAACATTTCGCGGATAATGTCGCACCCACCCACAAATTCACCTTTAATGTAAACTTGCGGGATGGTTGGCCAATCTGAATAGGCTTTTATGCCTTCCCTCAGTTCCATATCGTCTAGGACATTATAGGTTTGAAAAGGCACATCCATATGATTGAAAACTTGCGCAACTACGCTAGAAAATCCACATTGTGGAAAGATTGGTGTGCCTTTGATGAATAAGACAATATCATCCTTATTTACATACTCATTGATGCGTGCATCGATTGCGGTATCAGTCATTTCTATTTCCTTTGGAAGGTTTTTCGCAGAATTAGTCTGTATATTAGTCTGTTAAATTTAAGAATAAGCTTTGTTGATTTATTTAGGTATATCTTTTCTTATGTCAAGGCTACAGGGCTTTTAGTCACTGAATTACAGGTTTATACCATACGCCGATCTGGTTCGCATTTAAGCTGGAGGGCTTGTCTGCAAAGCCAAAGCATGAAGCTCATCCCCCATTCGGCCTTTCAGACTTTTGTAAACCATTTGATGTTGTTGCACACGGCTTTTGCCTTTAAAGCCTTCATAAACCACGTGCGCAGCATAATGATCGCCGTCACCGCGCAAGTCTTCGATTGTAACGCTTGCACCAGGTAGGGCCTCTTTGATCATGGATTCCAAGTGTTCCATCGTCATTGCCATAAGTGTTTCCTTTACGCTTTAATCTTCTTTGAACATAGATAACGGGGCTCATCACGAATAGCAATCTTTATGCCCGAAAGGCAGCAAAAATTTACCATTTTTTATTTGTATGATGGGATAACACTATCCTCTAAGAAGATAAATCCTTGCAGTGCCATAGGGTATACGCATAGGGTGCTTTTATTAAGTAGGATCAATTTTCCCCGCTAAAAACTTGAAACACAACCATGATCTTAAAACAGGTAGACCCACATAAGGCTTATTCAATGTCGCGTCGACTTGCTATTGGTTCGGCTTGGGTAATCAGTGCACGTTGGTTGATGCGCATTGCCGGGTTACTTAATATCGCAGTCCTCGCCCGGGTTTTAACACAGAGCGATTTTGGCCTAATCGCCATCATTCTGACAATTTCAGGTCTGGCTATGTTGGTGTTGGATACATTATCCTACACGCCTTTACTGCGTTTGCATAAGGCGACACCAAAACATTATGGTGCAGCTTTGGTTTTAAAGATAACTGTTGGGCTTCTTATCGCCAGTTTGTTATTTGTTATTGGGCCTTATCTTCAATATGCTTACGAAATAGATCAATTTGATCAGAGTCTTTATTTGTCAACATTGTTGGTGATGTTTTATGCCCTAGCATCGCCAAACCTACTGCGTTTTCAAAGGGATATGTCTTTTGGTAAGGATTTTTTGTTTGAATCACTGACAGCGATCATACGCGTTATCCTGTCGGTTAGTTTTGCTTTATATTATCAATCGGCTTACGGCGTTTTAATAGCACTTGTCATTGCGGCCTTCCTGCGATGCGGCTTAAGCTATTTGATGACATGGTCTTGGCCGCTTTCCTTTAGCTCCGCAGCAGCACGAGAAATTTTAAGCATCACCAAGTGGGTCAGTATTGAAACATTTGCCTCAGCAGGATATGGCAATTTTGATCGGTTGATTTTGGCGAAACTGACACATGCATCTTCCTTAGGTGTTTTCGCAGCAGCGCTTGATCTCGTTTTACTGCCGCATCAAATGATAATTATGCCGATTTCACGGGCTTTGTTACCCGCACTGCAGCATGTTCAAAGTCAGACCCGCGAAAAAGTTAAAGAAATTTACGCCCACACGTTTGGGTCTATTCTCTTTTTATCTATCCCAATATGTTTTGGATTGGGCCTTGTTGGTGATCATCTGATTCTAACAGTTCTTGGTGACAAATGGGCCGAGGCAATTCCAGTTTTATACGCCGCCCTTGGGTATGCTTTTGCGCTGAGTGTTTTTATGCCATTGCATCAAATATTGATTACCGAGGGGGAGCTTAAGTTGATCGCTATTCTAGATATTACCAAAGCGATGCTTTATCTGTTAGCGGTTGCGTATGCTTTTCAAGTCGGTGGTTTGTTGGGTGTCGCTTTCGTTAAATCATTAGTCGGCGTTCTTATGCTGTTGCCAAGTTATATTATAGTACAACGGCTAATAAAAATTAAAAATTCTATCTGGATGTGGGCGGCGATTCGCTCCCTCATCGCGACTGCTGTTATGATCATTGGTGTACTTTGGATACAATCATACGCCCTGACTATCACAGATGTATCGCTTATATTGCTGATTGGGCTTTCTGTATTTGGCGGTGTGGTTTTTGCTACTTCTGCTTTACTGATCTGGTTGGTTGTGCATAAACCAGCTGGTTTGGAGCAAAAAGTAATTGAAATTTTATCCCTGAAATTTATGTCCCTAAGACTGTTTCGCTTTCTTAGCCGCGATAAATCTGTTTAATGTGATTGAAGATGATGATGAATAAACTCTCCGGATTGATAGCATGAAGTGTTTAATTGTCACGACGCACTTTTTACCGCTCAAAGGCGGGGCACAGACAGTTTATCACAATATTGCTGCGGCCCGTCCTGATGTGTTTTCGGTTCTGACAGCAAAAACCGATTATGTAACTGGCCAACAGGTCACTGGCTGGCAAGACTTTGATTTAGGTGAATGCTCTTATGCAATTCACCGCATCGACCAGATGCGACTTGGCTACAGGGTTAAGCCACAGAATTTTGTTGAGCGTTTACGGCTCACATGGCAGTTCAAATGGTTGCAGAGAGCGCTAAAGCAGAAGATAGCTTCATTGCAACAGGACCAGCAGTTCACCCATATCTGTATTGGGCAACTGGATGCTTTATGTTGGCTGACTGATTATATTAAACAAGACCTTGGTTTGAAGTTGATCGTCTATACGCACGGCGAAGAAATTTCAATGAAGGCACATAATCAACGCGCAGAGAAAATGCGCCATTATATATTTGATAAAGCTGATAAAATTATAG
>JABABO010000194.1 GCA_014238195.1 Kordiimonadaceae bacterium
GTATAGTGCAGCATCATCCAGCGTATCACGCAATACTGTGGGGGCGCTGCTGTCAGCTAGAAACACATTAACCGTCTCGCCCTCTATTTGCGTCAAAATATCCAGCAGGTAACGGCTGTTAAACCCAATCTCCATCGCATCAGCACTATACGCAGCAGAAAGTTCTTCGCGTGCTGTACCGCTGTCGGGGCTATTAACAGAAAGCGTCAGGGTATCATCCCCCAGTGCCAGTTTAACCGAGCGAGTTTTGTCGCTGGAAATTGTTGAGACCCGGTCAACCGCTTCGGCAAACACACGACAATCCATTTGCAATTCTTTATCATTACCCTGCGGAATAACACGGCTGTAATCGGGGAAAGTTCCATCAATTAATTTACTGGTGACAACAGCACCGTCAAAAGCAAAACGAATTTTGGTATCAGAAAGGCTAATATCAACATTACCATCAAATTCATCAATTAATTTGCGAACCTCGCCAACAGTTTTACGCGGCACAATAACCCCTGGCATGCCAGCAGCACCGTCTGGTACCTCTTGCTCGACTTTGGCAAGTCGGTGGCCATCGGTTGCTACAGCACGCAGTCGCGCCCCATCATCCGTCTCTGATACATGCAAATAAATACCGTTCAAATAATAACGGGTTTCTTCGGTAGAAATGGCAAAGCGCGCTTTGTCGATCAGGCGTTTCAATTCGCCCGCCGCTAAACTAAAGCGATGCGGCATATCGCCTTCACTCATTTCCGGGAAATCATCTTTGTCCAAGCACGCAAGGGTAAAACGACTGCGGCCAGACTGGACAATCAAGCGTTCCCCGTCTTCTAGGGCTAAATTTATATCTGCACCATCGGGTAATTTGCGCACGATATCAAACAATGTATGCGCTGGTATAGTCGTGGCACCGCTATCGCCGACACTTGCACCAGTGCGTTCAACAATGGCAATATCAAGATCTGTAGCGGTTAGGGCCACGGTGTTATCTTCAGCTTCCATCATCACATTGGACAAAATCGGTATCGTGTTGCGACGTTCTACAACAGACTGGACGTGGCCAAGTGATTTCAAAAGGGCATTGCGTTCAAGGGTAACTTTCATGGATCAGACTTCTGTACTGTTATCATTCATGGCGATGTATCCTGCATTGAACTGGGCATCGTTGTTGTTAAATCAACAACAATACGTCAAAATATTTTACTCAAGAGACGTTTCAGACAGCGCTTACTAATATAGCTATGTAGCGTATCTAAACCCACTCCCCACAGGTTGAGGCTCTCCTCGAACTTGTCTTAGAACACCCCAAAAAGACAATAGCCATAAATGGCCTAATCCCCAAGGAAAAACCACCAAAATAAGATATTTTTTTTGCCTGTATACCAGCTTTCAATATTGGCAGCGTATCATGAGATTCAATTCAGCAATAATTACTATAAAGACTGACCGAAAAAACAAAAAAGCTAGGATCAAATGACCCTAGCCAAACAGTGAATAACCATGAAGGCCTTATTATTTTGCGCCGTTAGAAACGGTATAAATTCTAAACTTGGTCACCTATTTTCACCACTCGTCGAATTTCGTCGGATTTAAACCCAATGAAGGAGGCGTTTTGAACACCAGGCATCCCTGCAACGTCAAATAATTCCGTCACAAAACCTTCTATGCGAACCCAATGTACAACATCACCGCTTTTAAGGTCTACAACAACTAAGCCGCAGCGAGCAGTCCCGCCCTTTTCTTCAAGCAAATCATCAAGCGGCAAGCCTTGGAAAGTTTTATTATCCCTTGGCAGAGACAAGCCGATCACAGCATGGTCGCCAACAAAAGTCAGGCCGCGTGCGTAGCCTGGGCAAAAGGCAATCGCTTCAAACTTGCCCGTTTTTGGGTCCAAGGTACCAAATTCCCCTGTGCCGCTATTCAATAAATACAAAATACCATCTTTCAAGCGCGGACTGTGCGGCATTGAAAGGCCTGTTGCTATAATTTCATTTTGGGCAATATCCATCACAATACCACCATCGGCACGTTTATCACGCCAACCATCGGCAACATCTGTTTTTGCTATTGCAGTTGCATAAGCTGGGCCATCTGGACCCATAGCCATGCCGTTCAGATGGCAACGGTCTTCAGCAACTAGGCCCGACAAAAATGACGGTTCCCACACAACGTTAAAACTAGCATTGTCTGATAACTGCGCAATACAGCCAAACAGGGTATTGACAAAGGTCAGCTTTCCATCAGGACCAATGGCCATATCATGAATATCAATATCACCTGTTACATGTGATTGCTGCGGAACATAACAGGTATCAAAACCCTTAGCGTCCCGCTCGCCAGGTCTTAAAAAGTTTTGAAACTTCCAGACTTGATACAAACTTGAGACATAAAAAGAATCATGGGTAAAAGCTAATCCCATGCAGCGTTCAAGCGTGCGTTCAAATACCGCTAGGCCACCTTCTGGTTTCGTGCCAAGCATATAAACTTTACCAGCTTGATACGTTGTAAAACACAAGCTGCTATTTGTTTCAGAGAGCCATGAGGTAAATTGGCGAGACGTCGTAATTTCAAGTTCCATATTAAAAAACCCATTAATATTTTCTTGCCATCATTTTTATCATGAGGCTTTATTTTGCTAAATATAAGTTGCGAATATTTTACCCCGCGCAATAAACACGCTGAAGCTTCGCTCCGTGAATCATAGCCTTGTACTATCACTAACAGTATTAAGCAAGCCCCCGAATATAAAATCAGGGGAAAGGGTAAAATATGACTTGGTTGCAGTAAGTCTATAAGCAAAAAGACCGTTTCTCAATCCCTTTATTTACCTGCTTGCCGTATGCTAAGAATGAGCCAAATATCCATCTAAACTGCGTAAGGGAGACCAACATAGTTTTCTGCAAACGATGCTGCCCCTATTTCAGAATTTGCGAGATAATTCAGCGAAGCCAATTGCATCTTAACATCAAAGTCTGAAGCATCCGGCGCTGGATGGAACATGGTCGTTGTCCACCAGCTAAAGCGTTCAACTTTCCAGATACGGTCAAGGCATGTTTCAGCGTATTTATCCAGCCATTCTGTCTTGCCTTCGGCATAATATTCTTTAAGTCCCGCACTAAGGACCCGCACGTCACCAACGGCTAAATTCAAGCCTTTTGCCCCCGTTGGTGGTACAATATGAGCGGCATCGCCCGCTAAAAATATATTACCATAGCGCATGGTTTCGCAGACATAACTGCGCATCGGTGTAATACCCTTTTGCAAGATCGGCCCACGATTAATTTTAAAATCTTTAACACCGTTGCCAAGTCTCAACTCAAGCTCGTCCCACAAAGCGTCATCAGACCAATTATCTGCGGAATCATCGTTATTGACTTGGATATACAGTCGGCTGATTTCTTCTGAACGCATGCTAGAAAGCGCAAAGCCATTTTCATGATGACTATAGATCACAACATGGGAGCTTGGCTTTGCCTCCGCCAGCACACCCAACCATGAATAGGGGTACACATGCTCAAATATTTTTTGCTCAGCTTCAGGGATGGTTTGGCGCGAAATGCCGTGAAAGCCATCACAGCCAGCAACAAAATCACACTCCAACACCACAGGTTTGCCGTCGAGCTCAAAATGGACTTTAGGCTTGCCGTGGGTATCTTCGATCTTGGTAACAGGTGTAGAAAAATGAATATCACTATATTTGCGCCTTGCATTGATCAAATCACGCACCACACTCTGCTGACCATAAACAATCACAGACCGCCCACCTGTTAGTTTTTGCACATCAATATAATGATCTTGACCATCAAACCGCCAAATAATACCGTCATGGACAAGGCCATCTTTTTCGACACCTTCACCAACACCAATTTCCTTCAAAGTGTCAACAGCGCCTTGTTCCATGACACCAGCGCGGACACGGTCAATGACATAGTCTTCACTTTTAGCTTCCAAAAGGACACTGTTGATACCTGCGTTATGAAGCATCTGGGCCAGATAAAGCCCCGCTGGACCCGCGCCTATAATTGCGACATCTGTTTTCATGATTTATCTCCCTCTTCTTCAAGTATAATTAACCCAGCCGCCGTATTCGACGCTGGTATATGATAACTGCGATACGTTTCTTTAACATCTTCGCCAAGGGCCCCGCGCATGATCATCCACATCACCAGTTCAATGCCTTCTGAACCTGCTTCTTCAATAAACGTTTGCCGTGGAATATCAGCGAGTTTTTCTGCATCCTGCGAAAGCCCGTCTAAAAACATTGTATCAAATTCTGGATTAAGGAAGCCTGCCCGTTCACCCTGCAATTGGTGGGACATGCCACCTGTGCCAAAGATCGCCACCGAAACATCCTCATCGTAACATTGCACGGCTTCGCGGATGACTTTGCCCAAGTTCAGGCATCTCCGCGCTGATGGTGGTGGATATTGAATAACGTTTACACACAAGGGAATAACCTTACAGGGCCAAGCCTCAGGTTGCCCAAAAGCAATCGACAAAGGTACCGTTAAGCCGTGATCAACTGGCATGACATTAGCGATTGTCATATCAAAATCATGCTCAATCGCGTACCTAGCAATATGCCAAGCAAGCTTCGCGTCACCTTCAACGCTCGGGACTTTACGCGGGCCGTAACCTTCGTCTGCTGGCTCAAACGTATCTGCAACACCTATGGCAAAGGTCGGGATTAGTTCCAGCGAAAAAGCACTGGCATGATCATTGAAAACAATGATTGCCACATCTGGTTTTTTTTCTTTAATCCATTCACGCGCTGGTTCATAGCCATCAAAAAGCGGCTTCCAATAATCTGTCTGAGTTTTTCCGTGGTCAACGGCTGCACCTATCGCTGGCACGTGGGACGTGCCAATGCCCCCTACAAATTTAGCCATATTACGATGCCCTTTCAGTGTTCGCGTCACCTTGCCGGCGACCGCCATTGATCATCATTTGCTGAAATTCTTCTTGTGTGATACCCGACATCGAACCACCAACATATTGCATCGATAATCCATCAAAAATGGCTAGTTTAAACGTATAATATATATTACCGCCCAGTTGCAGCATCCCTAACCAATCACGTTCTTTTACGGCTTTTCTTTGATCTGGCGTTAAGGAAAAACGATCTAAGTAACTGCTGGGATCAGCGCGAAAAGCATCGCGGTTTTCTGATTTATTCAAAGACATGCAAAACATATTTAACGGGTAACCACGCCTTGAGTGTTCTGGCGTAAAAACGTAGGTTCCTGGGATATTAAATTCCCGCTTTTCATTCATGTTTAATCTCCTTGAATTACGAGCAACAAAAGGGCACCGTTAAGCTAAATCGTTTTTCGAAGGGGCAGCAAGAACAAAGCTGCGACCAGCATAAAGCCACCAAAAATACTAAAACTAACCCACTGCGGTGTGCCTACCGACAACAGTATACCCCCCAAATACGGACCAACAATGGCACCAACACGACCAATACCAATGGTCCAACCTACACCCGTCGATTTTAAGGCAATCGGATAAGCCCGCGCCGCAGCGCCGTAAAAAGCACCAACTGCCCCTTGTACCAAAAACCCTACAATACAAGCAAGCATCAGCGTCACGATTAAAGATTCTTTGTAGGTGGCGAAAAGAATCATAAAGACAAAGGCACCAACACAGTAAAAAGAAATAGACCGCGCGTAACCAAACTTGCTAGCAAGGAATCCCGCTGCAAAAACCCCTAAAAAGCCACCGCCTGAGAAAATAGCACCCGTAATAATCGCTTTATCTTGGGGCATACCCATTTCCAGTGCGATCACTGGAATCCAGCTCAGCAGATAATACATCACCATGAAGGTGAACATAAGCCCACCCCAAAGACCGATTGATATTTGAAGGTATTCTTTGCTCACTAGCTTACGAACATGATCTTTGCTAGAGGCCGTATCAGCTGGAACTTCAATTTTTTCAGGGACAGGATGCCCCATACGTGAAAATATGTCTTTAATTTTATTCTGACTGCCCTCGCCGCTCCTAGCAGAAAGAAAACCAACAGATTCGGGTAGCAAAATGCTGCACACTGGAATCATCAACAATGTTAAACCCGCCGCCCAAGCCATTGTTAAGCGCCAACCAATTTCAGGCACTGCAACAGAACAAACAAGGCCCGTTACCATCGCACCAAGCGGATAGCCAGATGTTACAGCCATCACTGTGATTTGTCTAACCCGCGCAGGGGCAAATTCAGCGGTCACAGCGGTTACACTGGCAAGCAAACCACCAATACCAAGCCCCGTGGCAAACCGCGACAGGGCAAGTTCAGAAACAGACCCTGACAAGCTGCCCAAAAAGACGGTTACTGATATTAAGGCAAGCGACCATATAATGATACGGCGGCGGCCTAGAACATCTGCGTAAGCCCCCAAACCAAGCCCGCCAATGGCCATACCAACAAGCCCAGCGCTGAAAACAAAACCCAGTTCTTTTTTCACCATGCCAAATTCATTACCAACGCTCGTCGCAATGAAGGATAAAAGCACCACATCCATGCCATCTAACATGTTAAGAACGAAGCAAATGGCAAAAATAGCTTTTTGCAAGCCAGAAACAGGAAGATCATCAAAAACAGTTCCTGAAGTCAGCGCCGATTTGGTTACAGTTTCAGTCATTGTGCCACTCACCCCGCGTTGATGTATGATTGTTGAATTCGGGAACATGGTCACGTAAATACCAAATTCCCGAATAGATTTTTAAGGCCTTATTGCCATAAGCTAAACTTACCAGCAGTAAGCTTATCAGAAGTTTAGGCGCAACTTCAAGGCAATCGTCCGACCAATTTCCGTAAAGGCATAACGTCCACCTCCACCAAGTGGTCCATTAACAGCAGTCGTAGCCCCAGAGAATGTCGACGTAATTTCATTGGTTAGGTTTGACCCGACCAAATAAGCATTCCAAGTCCCGTCTTCATCGCCTAGCTCAAAAGTTAAATTCATTTTCATGAAAGAATTTTGTAAAGCCTGTGGATCATTGGTCACATCAAGAAAATGTTCGCTTTGATAGATAAAGCCATAGGATGTGGTCATATAATGATTGTCGCCAATCGGATTTGTGTAACTGGCATCAAAGGTCACTTGCAGTTCAGGCGACCGGGTCGTTTCAGCGCCTGTTAAGTCTTGAATGCCACCAACACAGCCATCAGCTTCAGTTTGTCCAGAATAACATGGTGACCCGTTAAAGTCTGTATATTCTGTGTCTAACCATGCTGCTGCCAATGAAAAATTCATCTGGTTGGTCGGCGCCCAGCGCGTGTCCAGCTCAAGCCCTTGTGAGCGTGCGCCCGCCGCGTTGTTAATCGTTTGCGCAATCAAATTAGGATCATTGGATGAAACCTGCAGGTCATCAATTTCCGTGCGGAACACGGTCCAGTTAAAGACCAAAGCACCATCACTTAACGTATGTTTACCACCAATTTCATAATTTGTTGATTGTTCATCACCAAATATGAAAGACTGTGCAATCGTATCCTGCGGCAGTCCGCCTAACAGATTGAACCCACCGCTTTTAAAGCCTGTCGCAACACTGGCATACAGCAGCGAATCTTCACCAACACGCCATTGCAGGTTTGTATTCCACGAAAGATTCTTTTCCGTGAATTCATCCTCGACATTATTACAGGTCAAGAAACTACCCAAGGCGCAGAAGTTTCCTTCGTTGGCAAAGCTGAAAATCGAATGATTGGTCGCCCGTGCGAAGCCTTCACGTTTTTCACGGGTATAGCGGCTGCCAAATTCAAGCGAAAAATCATCGGATAATTGATATTGTATTTCGCCGAATAACGACACGTTTTTAGAATCGATACCACCGAACCTCGTGCGACGTGCAGGTCGGAATGCTGATGGGGGACCAGGAGGCGCGTTAGAGAAATCAGTGGTATCGAAATAGTCAATTTCATTGGATAAGTAGAAAACACCCGCAATAAAGTTTAAATCCCCATCAAAATCAGACCCTAAACGCAATTCCTGTGAAAATTGTTCGTAATCTTCTTCCGTAGTGATCGTTCGTATCGCGTTTGCCCTCGGATTACCCTCGTTCTCAAGCGGGCTCATGTCCGAACTGAAGGTATCGGTAATTTCAGATTCTTGATATCCTGTTAGGGACGTCAGCGTAACATCACCAATATCAACATTCATCGTCAGGCCCATGATATCAGCCTTCAGATCAAACGGTTCCCCGATTTCTGTCAATGGGTCGATGACCGTGACAGGTTCAGTAGTTGACTGAGAAAAACCAAAGAAGTTGCGCACAACATTGGTGCCGTTGGCTGTACAATCATCACCCCAAGCGGCAAGAACAGCATCAGGGTTACCACAATAGCTTAGCTCACGCGGCTTACCTTCACGGTCAAAATCAACGCGCTGCCAGAAAAATTCCGCATTCCAGCTATCGGACAGTTGCGCATCCACAATCAAACGTGTCGACAAATCCTCAGAGGCTGCGGAATGGTCGCCCGTTGTTGTATTTTCTACAAAACCATCTTTATCCTTGTAATTCACCGCAAAACGAGCGCGTAAATTATCGGTAATAGGGCTGGAGACAACACCTTCAAGTTCATATCCTTGATTATCTGCAAAATCATAGCTGCCAAAAATCGACGCTTCAAAGTCATCAGTTGGTTTATTAGGCACTAAGTTAATCGCACCCAGTGACGTATTTTTCCCAATAATCGCGCCTTGTGGGCCCCGAAGAATTTCAACTTGTGCCACATCAATAAAAGCAGCACGGCCTAAACGACTGCGAGAGGCAAAATAACCGTTGAACACTTGCCCAATAGCTGGCTCAAAGTGAGGGCCACTCCCAACAGTTCCCAAGCCACGAATGATTAAAATATCAGAGGCACCAGGCGCACTCGCGTAACTAAAGTTAGGAATAGACGGCGCAAGCGCTGTTAAATCTGGGGTGCCTTGCTTTTGCAAAGTATTACCCGTGACAGCTGTAATAGACGCAGGTACATCCTGCAAGCTTTCAGCCCTTTTCCGTGCTGTCACCACAATTTCTTCAAGCTCAAAGAAAAAATCATCTTCTTCAGCGTCCTGAGCGTGGATAGCCGGTGTTGCCATAGCAGTAGCCCCAAGCAAGGCTGCCATCAGGCTTATACGTGATATAGGTTTACGGTTCACAGTTTCCTCCATTTTTATATTCTAATCTTCAAGGGCGTTATAGTAACTTATCGTTGTTGTTACCTCGAGCAGATCATAGGCTTTTACAGTATTATAATATCTTTCCTGCCTCGAATTTGCGAATATAATTCTAATTTACGAACAAATCTTTAATTCGATAATATACTATTTTCAAAATGAACTATGCGATTAAATCGAATAATAAAATAGCATCTTTCATTTGTCGCTTTGCATCACAAATCTAAGACAATTTCGCCACCAGCTTTGGATGCCCGCGAGCAACATAGTATCATTTTTTCCTGCCTTTGTTGTTTACTAAGAACATAATCGCGGTGCTCCACATCACCTTCAACATAAGGTGTTGCACAAACCCCACACAATCCATCACTACATTTGACATCCACTTCGATTCCAATGTCTGCAAGTGCTTCGGTTGCAGCTTGATCAGATCGCACAGTCACGGTCTGACCCGATGAACGCAGTTTCAATTGAAAATCATGATTTTCATAAGCAAGGCCATCCGGCACGGAAAAATATTCACGGTGCAAAGCATCTTCTGGCCAACCGTGACGCTCAGCAGTTTCAAATATAGCATCCATGAAAGCCGAAGGCCCACAGGTATAAAGATGGTCATCGCGGCGGTAATCTGTCAACACGGTTTCAATGTCCAAACGGTCCTCATCGCTGAAATGAAACTTCACATGATCGCGCCATTCAACAGCTTCCAATTCTGGAATAAAGGCGGCTTGGGCACGGGTGCGGGCTTTATAATATAGGATAAAGTCTTCCCCTTGCCTGTATAATTCATGGCCCATAGCAATAAGGGGGGTGACCCCAATCCCGCCAGCTAGCAATAGATGACGCTTGGCTTCGCTCATAATCGGAAAATGATTACGCGGTTTAGAGACCACAACAGCCGTTCCTTCTTGTAGCATCTGATGAATTTTCAAGGAACCGCCACGCCCCTCATCTTCACGCAGAACACCCAGAAGGTATGTGTCAGTATCGGCGGGATCACCAGCAAGGGAAAACTGGCGTATAAATTGTGGGGTAACCGTAATATCCACATGTGCCCCTGCAGTAAATTTGGGCATGGGACTACCATCCCGCGATATAATTTCGAAAATGTCTATTTTGCCGTCGGCTGAGCTTGCACGGCGGCCCTTGAGTTTACCCACGAAAACCGCAGGGTCGTCGCTTACTTTAGCCAGTTCGCCGACCAATCCCTTTGTCTTGCCTGTCGCTAGCTGGTCTTGGTATTCTTTTGGGGATTTTAGATTTCCATAAGCCTCAATCCCTGCTTCACGGTCAACAGGATTGGGCTTGGGTAAGGGCTCTGGCACCAAATTTATAGGATAACAAGCAAGCGTTTGGTCTTCATGTTTTAAATTAATATGTTTGTTTAAGCCACGGGCATTAATTGTATCGGCTTTGACAAATTTACCGCCCTTATTCACCAAATCCCACCACCATTTTTTAACGGGATTGATTGTTCCACGGTTCAGCATGTCATCAGCCATTGCAATCCATTTAGCGGCCCACGGCATGGTTTGGGCTGCCCAGCGAAAGGGGGCTTCTTTAACAAGACCTGACAAATTCCACGGACAGGTTTTCATACAACGACCACACATCGCACCGCCCATATTAGTGGTGCGATATCGGGTACATTTTTCAACATCGGCTTTCCAAATTTCATAGCCATTAAACATCACTTTTGGGCCAGCAGAAATAGCCCCAGAAGGACATTCGCGAGCGCACTTATTACAGTTTCCACAAAATTTTTGCAGGCCAAAATCTATTGGCAGGTCCGCTTCCATTGGTAAGTCTGTTGTTAGGATACCTGTTTTCAGGCGCGGCCCCAAAAATGGATTAAGGATTGTCTCGCCTATGCGGCTTACCTCACCTAAGCCGGCCAGCAACACCAGCGGCGTTTGCACAACATCACTGTCAGCTGCTGAATGGGCGGACGAATCAAAACCTAGACCCCGCAAATGATGCGCAACAATGCTGCAATATAAGGATGCCCGCATATATGTACGCATCGACTGGGCGCTGGAAATCCAATCATCACCGCTGGCCCCTTCCATCGTTTCATATCCTTGATCAATCATCACGGACACAGCGTTGGGATGGGCAACAGGCATTTCGCTGCCATCTTGTCGGTGCGAATACCATACCCAGTCTGGGGCTTTTGAGACACCCGAGAGATCAGCACCAAGAAAATGCATCGTTGCTTTCATCATTTCGGCGTTCGAGACTGCATCATCGTAACCAGCTGCTTTTTCTGGGGCAGGATCACCGCGTTGAATAAGGGAATAAACATTCAATGCAAGACGCAAAGCCGCCGCAAAAGGTTCTTTCGATACAGCATAGCCGTCTTTGGACACTTCAAGCGGGCCAGGCCCAAGATCACCAAAAGCTGCGCGCAGGAAGAACTCACTGCTTTTAGGGCTGCGCGGTACCCGTGCTTCATCAATAAAATTTGTAGTTTTTTCAACGCGCTTAAGCTTTTCGGTTGGGAACCGACTATCACGGTACGGGCGGTTATGAAAATCAACATGTGTGCCAGCGCGTTTTGGGGCGCTCCAGCCCGTACGCCAACTCAATCCAGCGCGGCTGAAGGGGCTTGGTTCTTCGGTAGATGCAAGGGGTTGGTCAGGTTCTAATTCCAGTGACGTACTAATCGCCGCTAAACCGAAACGGCTGCCCAGCATTGGATTTTTAAGACCGCCCTTTTCATCCACGGCTGCAATACCAGCTTTTACTGCCAGTTTCGCAAGGTCAAAATCTGTTGTCGTGGCTGAATGGCTGCGCGCATCATACCCTAGTATCCGCAAATAATTTGCCATCACCAAAGCCGTTTCATTGGCACGTACAGCCGCCCGCCATTCCTGAGCATTTAAAATCCAACCAGCCCCTGGTTCATTTGGGTCAGGGTCCCGCGGAAATTCAACAGCAATCAGCACTGCAAAACGATGCGAAGTCGGCGATGTTTTCATCGCTTCCCGTGCCACTTCTATCTGACGCAGGATAATTTCTGGGTTAAAGCGCAACCGCAGTTTTTCCCGCGCAGTACTAAACGCAAGGCCCGCAAGATCGCTATGGTGACGCGGTGTCTTTAGCAAGTCGTGGTTATCCAGCGAACAAACACCAACAATGGAACTATCTAAAAAATAGGCAGCTGCTTTTAAATGACGGCTGCGCTCGGTGAGGCAATCTGGAATATCAGACCCTGATGCATTCACATGGCCTTCCCGAACCGAATCAAGCAGGCACATAAAATCATTCATGGATTGATTAAGCGGTTCACCTGCTAGAGTATCGGGCATTTTATAGTCGGTTTTAAGCTTTGCTAACTGTTCTTTTAAAACATCAGGCAAAACATTCGGCAAACCATCGCGCGATAACAGTTCGGTAGGATAAGCGCCTTGCCACGGCATTCTGTTCTTATGAGAAAATAGTCGCATATAGGTGGTACCTCTAACGCATCAAAGAAATTAGATCTTCATGCTGAATATGATATAATCAAAACCAATAAAAACAAAGGCCTAAATCTTGTTAACTTTTACTTTTGCTTTGATTTTAGACCGTGAAAAAGCATGTAGAAAACACGTTTTTTCTGCAACGAGGAGGATATTTTTAGCGAAATCATCATCTTCCTCCGATTCTAGAAAGACATAAGTCTCCAGTGGGTCCATTTCCCCAGGCTTGCCAGTGCCTGCCGAAGCCCCGCCTAGTGTGAAGTGCGCATCTTGAACAATGGCGTAAGCTTTCAGTTTACTTTTTTGCATTTTTGCAAAGCGCCCAAATTGTGTCATAAAGCAAAAACCAATGCCCGCAGAAATATAAGAGGCCGCATTAGGCGCACGGCCTTGACCGCCATCTTCTGGCCCTTCATCAGACAAAAAAGTAAAGACCGAGCCATGCGGATTAAAAAGTTGTTGTTCAATAATTTTTACGCCGTCCTCACGGAGCGTGCAAATACCCCGCAAATGCAAAAGCCTGTCTTGATGGTCGTCCAAACTAGACCCCGCCCGTAGGTGCGAGGTACTATCGTTTTTGACAGTCATACCACCGCGCACCAGCATATCTTGCCAGTCACCAGCGACCATATCGCTTGCTGCAACCGGTATAAAATCTGGGCTTTCTATCGAACCGGGAAGTTCAGGCATATCATCCAGCGCAACCACACGGCCATTATGATATAGCTTAAACAAGGCTTCATTTTCGTGTTTCATCAAACCATTAAGGGGTGAAGCCGCCATAGCATCAATCACTAATCCTTGCAGGGCCTGATGATCAGCGCTGCTTTTAATATGTGCATCAAGGCCAATATCATGGGCGAAAGCCGTCATTGTGCCGCGCAACATGGACCCTTTCATAGAATAGAAATTATCTTGCACCAATTTTATATCTTCAATTTCGATACTGCGCATCTTGGCGAGCGCTAAAATCTCGTTCATGAAGGAAGCCACCATGCCAACGGTTAAAAATGCTAGCGGTGCAGGGGCAGAATCGTGCCCTTCAAGATACTTGCCTTCATCACTGGCTAAGCGCCACGATTGATTAGACCGGCGCGACGACAAAACCCCTTCTTTCTGAAAGACCGTCAAGGAATTCACAGTCGCACGGATGGTTTCCACACGGGACTTGTCAGCCGAATGAGGCAGCGAACCAGCAACCGTTTCGGTCAGGGGAAAGACCAGCGGTAAGCCGCAGTCTTTTAAAATATCTTGAGTTAAATTCGCCATAATTTTCCATCTCCCCTCAATGCGCTACGAAATCTTCTCGCAAGCGATGATCTGTTCTTCGTCTGAAATAAGCCCACATTTTCCGCATCAACATGCCAGAAAAGTATTAACAATTTTCTTATAGAAAAAAATCCATAAGTCGATAATATAGGATTTATGGAACATTCTATACGATTTAATCGAATTGTCATGGAATCACTGCGTAGTATGGTGGTTTTCGTGAAAGTTGCTGAAATGCAGTCTTTTAAAAAGGCGGCGGATGCCCTTGCGCTGTCGCCGTCTGTGGTCAGTCATCATGTTGCTAAGCTCGAAGATCAGGTAAATACCCCGTTATTATACCGCAATACACGAAACCTTGCGCTGACCGAAGATGGCCTGATCTTTCTGCAAGCCTCGATGGATATGCTAAAAGCCGCGAGTGATGGGTTTGATGCTATATCTAGTCGGTCAAAGTCAAATCAAGGCGAATTACGTGTGGCTTTGCCCACATCAATGTCGCGGCCCAAATATCTGCATATCATTAGCGAGTTCGAGGCCGAGTATCCCCAGATCACTCTAACATTAAGCTTTAGTGATATTTTCAGTAATCATATTGAAAGCGGTTATGACATTGCTTTAGTGTTTGGGGAGGAATTTGATCAAGGGCTTGGCACGGTAAAAATTAGCGAGGCAGCGCGTGTCATTGTGTGTTCCCCTGATATTATGCACGGTCGCCAATTACCTCAAAAGCCCGATGACTTATTAACCTTAGACTGGATTTGGCTCGGCAACAGTTCAAGTACCCTAACATTCACGGGCGCCAATAAATACGAAGACCAAGTAGACCTAACCATTAAACCACGACTAACTGTTGATAATTCAATGGCGTCCCGTAGGCTAGCGATCGAGGGGATGGGCTTGGCCATTGTCGCCGATTTTGTCGTGGAGCAGGATATTGAAGACGGAACCCTGATCGCCCTTCTCGACGAATGGGAGCTGCCTTCAATGAGCTTATACGCAACATGGCCCAAATCTGCGATCCGTGCAAACCTCACCCATGTTTTTGTCGATTTCATGCTGAAAAACCTGAATTAAACAAAATAACGAAACAGTTATATTTTGGAGAGTACCTTGAAAATCATCTTAGCTGGCGCCGGCGCATTTGGTGAAAAACATCTTGCGGGCCTAAAAAACATTACAGGGGTTGAAGTAATAGCCCTTGTCGGGCGCACACAAGAAACCACCGAAAAAGTCGCTGTCAAATACGGCATTGAACATGTGTTTACTGATTTAAGCGACGCCCTAAAGCTGCCAAGCATTGACGCTATAATTCTGTGCACACCAACCCAGCTGCATGCTAAGCAAGCCATCCAATGCATGAAAGCTGGCAAGCATGTACAAGTGGAAATTCCCTTAGCCGACAACGGCGATGACGCAAGGCAGGTTCTAAGTGTCGCGGAAGAAACAGGCCTTGTGTGTATGGTCGGGCATACCCGACGATTTAACCCGCCGCACCAGTGGCTGCACACTAAAATCAAAGCAGGGGAGCTAAACATCCAACAAATGGACGTGCAAACATATTTTTTCCGCCGTGCAAACATCAATGCCAAGGGGGAGCCTCGATCATGGACCGACCATCTGCTTTGGCACCATTCAGCCCACACAGTGGACCTGTTTCAGTATCAAACGGGGGAGGAAATCACCACAGCAAATATTGTTGAAGGACCAATACACCCTGACCTAGGCATTGCGATGGATTTGTCGATACAGTTGAAAACAGTGCACGGTAAGATTTGCACCCTGTCGTTATCCTTTAATAATGACGGACCTTTGGGGACTTTCTTCCGGTATATCTGTGATAAGGGCACCTATCTGGCCCGCTATGATGATTTGGTTGACGGTCATGAAAACCCCATCGATGTCAGCACTGTTGAGGTATCCATGAATGGCATTGAACTACAAGACCGTGAATTTATTACCGCCATTCGTGAAGGGCGGCAACCAAAGGCATCGGTCTATGACGTCATGCCGTGCTACCAAATATTGGAACACTTAGAAAAGCAGTTAAAAAACACCCAGCACCAAACCCAATATCCAATACAATAAAGGCTTTAGACACCTATGCAGCACACTCTTATCACATCGGACGGCCATAGGCTCAGCGCCTATTATAAGGCCAGCAACACACCAGCCTTGGGCAATATTATTGTGCTACAAGAAATATTTGGCGTAACCGAATATATCAAAAGCGTTTGCGATTTTTGGGCGAACTCTGGCTTCAATACCATCGCCCCAGCCCTGTATGACAGGCAACAATCAGGTGCGGTTATCGGCTATGATGACCTGCCTGCTGGCCTAGCGTTTGCAAACAATGCAGAAATGACAGGGCTGCTGAGCGATATTGAAGCCTGCCGAAAATACCTAAACGCGCAATCGGATAGCCCTGTTTTTGTACTTGGATATTGTTGGGGTGGTGGGATTGCCTATAAGGCAGCGACCGAACTTACGTTAAACGGTGCCGCGTGCGTTTACCCGACACGAATGCCGAATTATTTGACCAGTCCCCCCAAATGCCCTGTGCAATTTCACTTTGGCCTGCAAGACGACCATATCCCTGCCAGCCTGCGCCAAACACTTACCAAGGCCCTGCCCACCGCCAGCATAAAAACCTATGCTGCGAGTCACGGTTTTGACCGGAACGACAAAAGCACCCCACAACGACAGTTGCGACACACTTTAAACGAGTTTTTCATAAACAACTTATAGATCAAACCATAAGAAAGCATTTATGTTCAGCCTCACTTGATAATTGTCACAGCACACTTTTGTGAAAGAATTTTATTAGCTTGAAGATGTATTTATCAACTGATAAGTAAAACAGTTTGCGTAATTCACTTGACACATTTTTGAATCATGTGTTAACCATAGTGAAGTTGTATGCTGTATTCTGAATAGATTGCTCTATTTGGTGCATTTTCAGATTGTGCAGTATTTATATAAAACATATCATAATGGGGAGGGGCTTTCATGACACATATATTTCAATCACATAATCGCGATAGTGTTGAAGAAAATCACACGGGTGTTGTTCATAATATTCAAGCATTGCTTAATGGTGGGCTGACAGACCTTGGCCTAATCTACATTATAGCTGGCGGTGTTGATGCTGATAATTTCACGATTGACGCAACCACAGGCGAGCTAAGCTTTATTACCACTCCAGACTTTGAAACCCCTACTGACTTTGACGGCGATAATGTCTATGAATTTGTAATTGCAGCACATGAGGACGTTAATGACGATGGTAGTTTTAATGCCCACCTAAATGTCCTGACAATTACGGTTACGGATGACCCCATTGAAGCCCCTGCCTTGACAGAGGCAGCCCCATCAGTGTTTGAGCTATTATCGCTTGGCGGCAATAATGGTTTTGTCATCAATGGTATTGATGCGAGTGACGGTAGCGGCTATTCTGTGTCCAGTGCAGGAGATGTCAACGGCGATGGTTACGCAGATGTCATCATCGGGGCTAGATTTGCTGACCCAAACGGTTCTAATTCAGGCGAAAGCTATATAGTGTTTGGTGCTAATGATGGCTTTGGTTCTGCGATAGAGCTATCCAGTCTTGATGGTACAAATGGTTTTACCCTTAATGGCATGAAGGGTAATGATTTTAGTGGCTGGTCCGTATCGGGCGCTGGGGATGTCAACGGCGATGGCTATGA
>JABABO010000065.1 GCA_014238195.1 Kordiimonadaceae bacterium
AAAAGACCACGGTCACCGCCTTTGTTCCAAAGGGGACCTTGGGATGAAACGCGTACATGGTCCCCATCAGACGGGTTAATCCAAATTTGGCTGATATGACCACTGTCTTTAAGACCCATATTTGTCCATGTTTTACCGCCATCAATTGACTTGTAAACACCGTTACCATTGGCAACAGACCGCTGGCTATTATTTTCACCTGTACCAACCCAAATAACATGCGGATTTGTTGGGTCTAATTCCACATCACCTGTTGCATAAGACCCAGCGTTATCGAATATTGGGTCCCATGTTGTGCCTTTGTTCGAGGTTTTCCAAACACCACCGCTGGCTGTTGCCACATACATAATATTTGTATGTTTAGGATTAACAGAAAAATCAGAGATACGACCAGATGGGGCGGCTGGGCCAATTAATCGCGGTGATAAGTTTGCAAACGGGTTTGCGATTTCCTCAGCACTCATTGCCATAGTGTTCAACAGCAAAAATGCTGTTCCTATAAAGAAAGCAGTGGTGATCGTTTTTGATTTTGTTGCGTGTGTTTTGGCCATGATGCCCCCTAATATTTCAATTGAAGTGCCACATGGCTTATTTTAGACAGTTCCGCCATGTGTTATGCACCTAGATTCCATTTTGAAGTATAAGCTCATAAATAGTTATTGATGAAACTAACACCTGAAAGTGAAACGGTAAAGACTTTAGCGCTCTCTGCGAAAACTTTGTTTTATTGTATAATCTACAGGGCTAATCATATAATGCTTCATAGTGCGCTAAGTCGCTGGGGGAATTTATGTTTATAAAGGCTTCAGCGGTATCAAATTCTATGCGGTCAGCATTTGTTAGATCGGCGACTTGCAGAAGGGAAGGAGATTTGCTGTGCTTTTGGCAGTCAGTGAATAATTGGTTGATTTGTGGCAAAATCCTTATGGGCCAATAAGCGAATGTTGGATGTACTTGGGAATTGGATTTGGCGATGGCGGGTTTTTGAAGATCTGTACAAAGCTTTGAAACTAGGTCTAAAGATATGAGGGGCGCGTCGACGGGGACGGTTAGAATGCCTTGCAAAACAGGATCATGTTTAGTGACCCAATCCAGCGCTGCTTTAACACCAGCAACTGGGCCTTGTTGCTGCCGCCTATCCTGAATAAATGGAACTTCATAGCCATAAGACGTGCGCCCACTAATCGCGACTGTGCTTAGCTGATGCGTAAGCGCTTTCATGGCATGGTCAATCAAGCGCTTAGATTTTACGCATAAGGTTGCTTTATCAATAGTCCCCATACGTTTAGACTGGCCACCCGCTAAAATAAGCCCCAAAACAGATGCTTTGATGTTTTTCTGGCTGTTGGTCATTCTTATGCTGATACTCCTGCTAGGCCACTGCGGCGCATTTTATTGATTGCAAGCGCTAACAGCTTCTCACACAAAATCAAATTGTTTCCTAGTCTAGGCCGCATGCTCTAGGGTGACTTGTCTATTTTTTCTTGGGATATATTCAAGATATTTATCGAATTTCAGTCTAAATCCTGTTGAGAGAGAAAATAAAAATGGAAGACACTTTACTTGTATCCATGGATAAGCATGTGATGACAATCGCTTGGAACCGTCCTGACAAAAAAAATGCGATCACTCAGGAAATGTACGGCAAGGCTGCTGATGCGCTTGTAAGTGCCTCTAAAGATCAAGCTGTACGCGCAGTATTAATAACAGGTACAAAGGATATTTTTACAGCTGGCAATGACTTGAGCGACTTTCAAGCAGGTGAAAAAGACGGTAATGTCCCGCCAGTTGAGCGTTTTTTAGATACGATTTCGTCTTTTATGAAACCGCTTGTTGCCGCTGTGAATGGCCCAGCTGTAGGAGTTGGCACAACAATGTTATTGCACTGTGACATGGTCGTCGCGGCTGATACGACTGTTTTTGCCTTGCCGTTTGCTAAACTTGGTGTTTGTCCTGAAGCCTCTTCCAGTTATTTATTACCCCTAGTCGCGGGTTATCA
>JABABO010000410.1 GCA_014238195.1 Kordiimonadaceae bacterium
AATTCAGACAAACAAAAAAAACTGACACTCACGTCAGCTCAAACACCAGCATCAAGGTGCGCTGCAAATTTCTGAAATTATCATCACTGATCATGATCAGGCGGATACTGCCATCTGGCATACGGACAGCGTCCAAGCCTTCCATATTATCGATATTGAGCGGCGGCTTAATGCTGGCGATCACGCCCCCTACTAATAGGGTATCACCCACAGGCTGGTTCTTGTTAAAAGCGCTTGATGGCAGCTTAACCAGCTTCATGGACACGCCGTCAATCACCGTATATCGCCGTGTTAAAATCAACACAGTGCCGTTATCCAAGGTCACGGCATCGGTTGGGGCATAATTATGCGGGGGTTTGAAACGGTATTTGGTAACACTCATATCCGTACCAAGGACCCAAGCGGGTAAGGTGCTTGCACTATCCTGGCCTTTTTCGGCAATCATAAATAAGCTGCCGCGCTGGGGCGTTAGCCATGTCATGGCTTCAATACCGCCGTTTTTTGACAGACCAAACCCGCTTATGATGTCGCTAAACGGGTGGCGTTGGCTTAAAGCCCCGATGCGGCTGACGCTTTGTATCCGGTGGTTTTGCTCAAACGCAACCAAAAATCCCTGCTGCCCGAATCGGATAAGTGATTCGCTGTCATAGTCGCTTTTGTGAACTTGTGCGGCCTTGGGATCAAAGGGGTGCAGCTTGGCTTGTGCTTTGCCAACGATACCGCGCAACCACCAGCCTGCATCGCTGATGGCAGTATACTGTATGTCATCACCAATTAAGTGCGCCCGCAGCCCCGACCAGCCCCCAAAGCGAAAGTCATCTGCGTCAAGCTGATAACCCTCAATATACCGTAAACCCCCGACGTTTGTATTATGAGGGTTATCTGGGTCTAGGGGTATGGCTTTAACGCTGAGTTCTATCGCTCGCGCGGTACCAGCGAGCAAATCCACACGAGGATAAAGCAGATTTAACAGGAACACACACAGCAAGGGCAGACATATCCACACTATGCGGCGGTGCAGGATTAGGGCCATAGTGTTTTGTTTATTCGTCGCCATACAGGTGGTTTCTGATCATCTTGTTTGTGGTCTTTTGGGTGTTGGGATGATGTCTGCAAATAATTCGGCCAGCTGTTCGGTCATTGCCCCGCCGAGTTGCTCTGCATCCAAAATTGTTACGGCACGTTCATAATAACGGGTCACATCATGACCAATCCCGATGGCGATTAATTCAACGGGGGAGCGGTCTTCAATCCAGTGAATAACCTGTCGCAGATGGTTTTCCAAATATGTGCCGTTATTCACCGATAAAGTGCTGTCATCAACGGGGGCGCCGTCACTGATCACCATCATAATGCGGCGCTCTTCAGGGCGGCTGATCAAACGGTTATGCGCCCATAGCAAGGCTTCGCCGTCGATATTTTCTTTCAGCAGCCCTTCGCGCATCATCAAACCAAGGTTCTTACGCGCCCGCCGCCAAGGTGCATCCGCGGTTTTATAAATGATATGGCGTAAATCGTTTAGACGGCCTGGGTTTTTCGGTCGGCCAGCCTCAAGCCATTTTTCGCGGCACAGACCGCCTTTCCATGCCCGTGTCGTAAAACCTAGAATTTCGACCTTTACACCGCAGCGTTCCAATGTGCGGGACAATATATCCGCCGATATCGCTGCGATTGATATGGGCCTGCCGCGCATACTGCCACTGTTATCAAGCAGCAATGTCACCACAGTGTCTTTAAAGTCTGTCTCGCTTTCCATTTTATAGGACAGGGGCTGGGTCGGCGTTGTGACCACACGCGCCAAACGGCCTGCATCTAATATGCCTTCTTCCAGATCAAAGTTCCAGTGGCGGCGTTGCTGGGCAAGCAGGCGGCGTTGCAAACGATTAGCCAATTTCGACACGACACCGCTTAAATGCTCCATCTGCTGATCAAGATAGCGGCGCAGGCGAGCAAGCTCTTCACTGTCACACAGGTCCTCGGCCTTTAGAATTTCATCATGCGCATCGGTATAAATTTTATAAAAGTCGCTCCTAGGTATTTGGTCTAAGGGACGATTTGGCCGCCAAGGCACTGTTCCGTCCGATGTGCCTTCGCCTGAATCGCCGTCACTGTCATCAAGATCATCCAGATCAACAGCATCCCCGCTATCGTCAGGGGATGATTGATCATCGGTGTCTTCACTGCCTTCTGCGCCGCTGGTCTCGGTTTCGTCACCTTCCCCGCTTTCGCCGTCCGCGTCTTCACTGCTTTCGCCGCCTTCGCCTGCGTCAGCTTCGTCCTGTTGATCGGTTTCCAGATCATCACCAGGATTATCACCGATTAAATCAGCGATAATAGCACGGGATAAAATTGCCCAAGCTTGTTGGTCTGATAGTTTGCTTTCTAGGCTGTCGAGATGATGACCGATTGTTTCCATTAACCACGTTCGTTGCATATTGACACTGGTTTGAGCATTTACAGGGGGGGAGGCGCCCGTAAGCGCTTCGCGTACCATAAGGTTCATAACGCCAGCCAGTTGATCGCGCCCATCTTCACTGGGATTGGTAAGGCCTTCCTCAAGCATAGATTTTTCAGTAAAAGCGGCTAAATTGTCTTTGACGCCCTGCATCCGATTGGCGCCAATGGCTTGGACACGGGCATTTTCCATACCGTCATAAATCGCACGGGCCAAATCACCCCGCGGGGCATGTTTGCGGTGCAAACGTGTGTCATGATAGCGATGCTTCAAGGCCTCAGCATCAATGATGCCGCGCAGTTCAGCGACATTTGTTACCGTCATATTATGGGGCAAATGCGGTATGCGCATTTCATGACCAATGGTGCCAATTTTATCGGCAGTAAAACTGATGTCAAGGTCATGGTCATGCGACAGTGCGCGCGTGGCGGCGACCAGCGTTTGCTCAAACATCTCGCGGTTTTTACGGGACCCTTCTGCCATGGAAATCTTTCTTTCCGTTTTACCTAAGTATCGCTCAATAACAATTGAGTAGCATTTTCAGGCAGCTCAGTCCCAAAGGCGCGCTGATAATATTCTGCGACAATCGGGCGTTCTGCTTCGTCGCATTTATTAAGAAATGTCACCCGAAAGGCAAAGCCTGTATCACCAAAAATTTTAGTATTTTGCGCCCAGCTTAAAACTGTGCGCGGGCTCATCACTGTTGATATATCCCCTGCAACAAACCCTGTACGGGTCATATCGGCGACCGAAACCATTGCTGACACGGTTTTTTGACCAGCTTCATCACCGTAGCCTGTTTCCTTGGCCAGAATGATTGATGCTTCTGTTTCATGGGACAAATAATTCAGTGTTGCCACTATATTCCAGCGATCCATTTGGCCTTGATTGATCTGTTGCGTACCGTGGTATAACCCCGTGGTATCCCCAAGCCCCACTGTGTTACTGGTTGAGAAAATCCGAAATGCACCGTGGGGGCGGATAACGCGGTTTTGGTCCAAAAGGGTTAATTTGCCTTCTACTTCCAGCACGCGCTGGATGACAAACATCACGTCTGGACGGCCTGCATCATATTCATCAAAGACTAGCGCACAGGGGTTTTGCAGCGCCCACGGTAATATGCCTTCGCGGAATTCGGTGACTTGTTTGCCGTCCTTTAGCACAATTGCATCTTTGCCAACCAGATCAATGCGGCTGATATGGCTATCTAAATTCACACGAATAGTCGGCCAGTTTAGATGCGCTGCCACTTGTTCGATATGGGTTGATTTCCCAGTGCCATGATACCCTTGTATCATCACGCGGCGATTATAGGCAAAGCCCGCGAGAATCGCCAGTGTGGTATCGGGGTCGAAGACATAGGCATTATCAATATCTGGTACATGTTCTGTGCGTTCAGAAAATGCAGGGACCTGCATATCACTATCAAGCCCAAAAACATCCCTGACACTGATCGTCGTTTCAGGCAGATTGATCGATTGCAACGGATTAGCAATATTTGCGTTCATGAATATTCTCTCATACTTTTATCAGAGTTCTAAAGTGAGCGTGCTGATAGGGTTTTATTCTATCAACACCACTTGATGACAGTGATAATCGTTCCTATCTGATAAGGGAAGTCATATCATCGCTCATTGTTAAGAAAAGGACCATTGTAATGGGCAAAGTCGCCGATCTTATTACAAGTAAGCTAACAGATGCATTGAACCCGATAATTTTAGAGCTTGCAAACGATAGTGAACAGCATCGTGGTCATGCGGGCTATACAGACGGGGAAAGTCATTTTTCTTTGTATATTGTCGCTGATGCATTTACGGGGCTGAACCGCGTTGCTCGCCAACGTCTTGTGATGCATGCACTGGCCGAGGAAATGAAAGGGTTGGTGCATGCCCTGTCTGTGGTGGCGAAAACACCTGATGAAGTGAGCTAAGGGCTTAAAACGGTTTTTCGATTTGGCGACGGCTAAAAAGCGCCCCGCCTGCGACCACTATGCTTAAACCCACTATCAGTAATATTTCCATTTCTCTATCCTCTGCTATTAATTCATTCAAATCACAGTGTGATCTAAGGTTTTACTATTGCTATGGAAATATGGCAGTTCTATGAAAGAAAGGTGGTATTTGTGTGACTTTTTCACCTGATTACGGGGTATTAAGGCCCTTATAGCCAATTGCGGTGAATATTGATCACCTCATTTGGCTATAAGTCTTTGTGTCGGTTCGACTTATCCCAAAGCCTCAGGGAATAATGAAATCATTATTCATTGGTCTCGCTATATTTATGTCGGTTCGACTTATCCCAAGGACTGAGGGAATAATAAGATCATTATTCATTGGTCTCGCTATATCTAATGATTTTTGCTGAATATATCTTGAAATCAGGCGGAAATGAGGCAATCCCAGTCTAAAGCTTTAGTCCATTCCTCGCTCTAAACTAAGCTGGTTAGGGCGGATTACTTTTGCACACTTATGTTCACAACACAGTGATTAGCCACCTTCATCTTTTACAATTATAGTGATAGATATGATGAAAAAACTATATGATTTATACGTTCCGACTTTACGGCGCGCACTGTTTGCAGGCTTATTCGTGTTAACAGATATTTCCGCGTATGCAACGGATCACCCGAATACCCAGCTAACAGTGGTGGAACTGTTTACATCACAGGGCTGTTCCAGCTGCCCACCAGCCGATGCAACCCTGAAAAATTTAGCAGACAAGCCTGATATCCTTGCACTGTCTTGGCCCGTGGATTATTGGGATCGCCTTGGCTGGGAAGACACATTCGCACAGCCCTTTAACGCTAAACGACAAGCGGCTTATAACAAGCGCCTTGGTCGTGGCGGTGTCTTTACGCCGCAAATGATTTTTAATGGCGTTGAACAATGCGTTGGGAGTGATCGCAATAAAGTCCGCGATGTTCTTACTAAAGTGGGAGAGAATAAACGTCCGCGAATTTTTCCTTCGCTTATGATAAAAGGTGACATGATTAGCGCAAAACTGCCCCACTATCAAAACGCAGGCACCAAAACTACAAAACAACAACACGCCATTTCACTGCGCTATGTTTGGTATAAATCTAAGGCGACGGTTCAGATTGGGGATGGTGAAAATCAAGGTCGGACCCTACATTATACGAATGTCGTTTTAGGGACCGAGATGCTAGATGACTGGGACGGTACCTCGCAGGATATTGGTGTAGCCCATGTTAACGAGCGCCCAGAAGGCGCAGACCATATCGCACTGATTTTACACCAAGGGTATGGTCATGGCCCAATCATTGGGGCCGCAACTTTTGCTTTGGAATAAGTGGTCAATACTCATTCGTGTAATTGCTGTAAAGCCCAATGGGCGGCATCGACCACCAGTGGGTTCTCGTCTTTTATCAGTGATTGCAGTAATGTCTGGTAGCCTTTGTCGGCGCTGTTACCGATTGCGATCAAGACGTTAGACACAAAATTACCGCGCACGATGCGCTTAATGGGGCTGCAAGAAAATACTTGTCGAAAGTCTGCGTCGCTTAGCCTCGCTAAAGTGTCCAGTGGTGGGGCACCCAGTTCCGCACGGCTAAACATTTGGCTTTCTTTTGAAACGCGGGCAAACTTATTCCAAGGGCATGCTGCCAAGCAATCATCACATCCGTAAATACGGTTGCCAACGGATTTGCGAAACTCATGAGGAATCGCGGTTTTCAGTTCAATCGTTAGATAGCTAATACAGCGCCGCGCATCCATTTCATAGGGGGCAGTGAAGGCATTTGTTGGACAACTTTCAAGGCATGCAGTACACGAACCACACTGGTCACGGTGAGGTGCATCATACGCCAATATCATATCTGTTATAATCGCACCCAAAAATAACCAGTTACCAAACTGTGGGCTAACAACATTGGTGTGCTTGCCCTGCCAACCAAGGCCAGCTGCGGCAGCAAGGGGTTTTTCCATAATGGGGGCCGTATCAACAAACACTTTTAAATCACAATCATAAGTATGGGCCATCCAGCGCGCGACCTTCTTCAAGCGCTTTTTTATCACATCGTGATAATCTTTGCCGCGGGCGTACACTGAAATATTCCCTATATCTGTATGGTTAAGCAGTGTGCGCGGGTCCTGCGCTGGTCCATAGTTTAAGCCAAGCATAATCACTGATTTTGCATCGTCCCATAACTGGTCAGGGCTGCTGCGCTGAAACAGGCGATCCTTAAGCCACGTCATTTCGCCGTGGTGGCCCTTAGCAATGTAGTTTTTTAGATTAACACCGTGTACTTTGTCTAATGCTGCACCAGTGAACCCAATCGTATCAAAACCCGCACTCAGGGCGTAATTGGTAATTTGCTGAGATATTGTGCTTTTTGAATCAATTTCAGTCATCGCAGCACTAGAAATCCAGTTCGCTATAGTGTTTGGGTGGTGTAAGGCCTGTGATACGGTCGGCGAGTAATGAACGCATAGATTTACGGCACTTAACCCGCACGTACCATTCTTTTACCTCTGGCCACTCATTCCACAGAATATCGCCAAAATAATCGGCAACAGAAATGTGTGCGGCTGCCGCAGCATCGGCGAGTGTAAATTGCCCACCCGCTAGATAGTTCTGCTGCGCAGTTAGGTGGGTAATATATCTTAAATGTGTTTTTAAGTTATGCGCTGCACAGCGGACAGTTTCACTGTCTGGTGTGCCCATGCCAAGAAAGCGTTTAAACAGTTTTTCGTTAACAATATGGCGGGTGACTTCGGCACTAATTTTGGTATGAAACCACCCTATAAGGCGGCGAATTTCATAGCGTTGATCTATGTCACCGATCAACAAAGCAGGCTCAGGATAGAATTCCTCAAGATACTCAGCAATGGCCTTGGTACCACTGTATGTGCGTCCGTTATCCATGACCAATACGGGCACTTCACCTGCGGGGTTTAGTGCCAGAAAAGCAGGGCGGCGTTCCCAATCTTTTTCAAGGCACAAAATAGGGTCCACCTGCTTCTCAGCGAGGATAATACGAATGAAACGGGCTGATGGACTCAGCCAATGATGATACAACTGTGGCATAAAGTTTACTTAAATCAAAAAGGGCCGCTCTTAAATCAAAAAATGCATATGAACACAAAAGGGTTAATTTGGTGACAATTATAGTCCCATTCATGAGCAACGCATTAGTAACCAAAACTATTCAGCAGCGACAACATCCGCGTTATCCACAGCATCAGTTATCGGATATGCTAGGCGTGAAAGCATTTCCTTTGGAACAATTTGCCAGAAAGAGCCTAGTTTTTCTTCCCAATTTGACAAAATTGTACCCCCCCAACGCGAACCCGTTTCACGCACATGGTTTTCAAGGTGATTTTTCAGTGTCTTTTCCCAGTGCGAGGTTGTGACACGGACCCAAATCAGTGTTTCATCATTGACATACCCTTCAAAGCTTTCATCAATATCCATCACAAAGGCCATCCCCCCTGTCATACCAGCGCCAAAGTTATCGCCAACACTGCCTAGCACAATCGCTGTGCCCCCTGTCATATATTCACAGGCATTAGCCCCAGCCCCTTCAACCACCACGGTTGCGCCAGAATTTCTGACTGCAAAACGTTCCCCTGCGCGGCCCGCTGCATAAAGATAACCCGCAGTCGCCCCATAAAGAACGGTGTTGCCGATAATAGTGTTTTCCCGTGCATTAATGCTGGAACGATTAGACGGCCTGATGACAAGCATCCCGCCTGACAAGCCCTTGCCCACATAATCGTTTGCATCACCCGCGACAACAATCTTTAAACCCTGGACAGCAAAAGCCCCTAGTGATTGACCAGCAGACCCCCGCAGGCGTACTGTTACATGATTGGGTGCAAGACCCGTCATGCCAAATGTATTTGTGATCTCGCTTGAAAAACGTGTGCCGACAGCGCGGTGGGTATTTTGTACAGTATATGTTAACTGCATTTTTTCGCCGCGCTCAAACACCGCTTTAGCATCATCCAGCATTTTTGCGTCTAACGTTTCTGGTACTTCGTTGCGGGGTTTCACACGCTTGATATTTGCATGCACCTTACCGCCTGCTTGCACTAGGAGCGGGTTTAAATCTAAATCATCAAGATGCGCTGCGCCTCGACTGACCTGATGCAGTAAATCCGCACGGCCAATCAGGTCTTGTAAATTATCCACACCAAGTTCGGCTAAAATTTCCCGAACTTCCTGTGCGATATAGCTAAATAGATTGACAACTTTATCCGCTGAACCCGTAAATTTTTTGCGTAAATCCTCATCTTGGGTACAAACCCCAACTGGGCATGTATTACTGTGGCATTGTCGCACCATGATACAGCCCATTGCAACAAGGCTAGCCGTACCAACACCGTATTCTTCTGCGCCTAGCATTGCAGCCATTACAATATCACGGCCTGTGCGCAAACCACCATCTGTACGCAGTGTGACACGGTCCCGCAGGCCGTTTAGAGTAAGCACCTGATTAACCTCAGCAAGGCCAATTTCCCAAGGCGTGCCAGCATATTTAATGCTTGTTTGCGGGCTAGCCCCTGTGCCACCCGAATGACCAGAAACTAAAATCACATCCGCATGGGCTTTGGCAACCCCAGCTGCGATGGTGCCAATCCCCGCCGACGAAACCAGCTTTACGCAGACTTTGGCGCGTGGATTAATTTGCTTCAGATCATAAATCAGCTGCGCTAAGTCTTCAATGGAGTAGATATCATGATGCGGTGGTGGGCTGATTAATGTGACACCAGGTGTACTATGGCGCAGCTTGGCGATCATTTCAGTCACCTTAAAGCCTGGTAGCTGCCCACCTTCGCCAGGTTTTGCACCTTGCGCAACTTTAATTTCTAGCTCTTCACAAGCATTTAGATATTCAGCTGTAACCCCAAAACGGCCTGAGGCAATCTGCTTAATGGGGCTATTGGCATTATCACCATTTGAAAAGGGTTTATAACGTCGTTGGTCTTCGCCCCCCTCACCTGAAACCGATTTAGCACCAATGCGATTCATCGCAATGGCAAGCGTTTCGTGCGCTTCTTTGGATAGGGCGCCTAGGCTCATCCCTGGTGTGATAAAACGTTTGCGAATTGCTGTGATCGATTCGACATCTTCTAGTGAAATCCCACCATCATTTGGACGGCGGAAATCTAATAGGTCCCGTAAATTAACGGGTGGTAAATTATGTAAGCCCCTTGAATACGTCACATATTTAGCATAGCTGTCATTGTTAACAGCCGATTGTAATAGATGAATAAGCTGGCCATCAAAGGCGTGTATTTCACTGCCGCGGCGGAAACGATATTGTCCCCCAACAGGCAAACGCAGGGCATCATCAATGAATGCTTTGGCGTGTTGTTCTAGCACTTTTTGCTGGATGCCTGTTAGGCCGATCCCTGATATTTTTGTCGGCATTCCAGGGAAAAATTCAGCAACCAATGCGCGTGACAGTCCAAGGGCTTCAAAATTATAGCCGCCCCGATAACTAGAAATGACAGAAATCCCCATTTTAGATAGGATTTTTAATAAGCCTTGGCTTACGGCTTCGCGCTGGCGTGTTGCACAGTCTTCTATGCTCATGTCACCAAACAGGCCCTTTGCATGGCGGTCAATGATACTATCTTGGCTGAGATAAGCGTTTACGGTTGTCGCGCCAGAGCCAATGAGCACAGCAAAATAATGAGTATCCATACATTCAGCAGACCTGACATTCAAACTGGTGAAACTGCGCAAGCCTTTGGCAACCAAATGAGTATGCACACCAGCTGTCGCTAAAATCATTGGGACGGGGGCCCGCCCTGCATGGATCATTTCATCGGTTAAAAACAAATGACCACGGCCTTCACGCACAGCGTTTTCGGCTTCAGCGCGGATGCGTTCAATCGCACTACGAAGTGCTTGTGGACCACCATCAACATCAAAGGTGCAATCAACAATTTGGGCGGTTTCGCCAAAATGCTTAATCAAGACATCCCATTCGCGGCTTGTAATAACAGGTGTTTCTAAAACCAAGGCATCCGTTTGCGTATGGCCTTCATCAAGTACGTTTGCAAAGTTGCCAAACCGTGTTTTAAGGCTCATTACGCGGTTTTCTCGCAAGCTATCAATCGGCGGATTTGTTACTTGGCTAAAATTTTGTCGAAAATAATGCGCAAGATTGCGGTACTGGCTAGACAGTACAGCGAGCGGCGTATCATCCCCCATTGAACCGATGGCTTCTTTAGCGGTTTCGACTTGCGGATGCAGGATAAGTTCAAGGTCTTCATGGCTATAGCCCGCTACAATTTGACGAGTTTTCAGATCATCATCGGCGCTAAAGTAATATTCTTGACCACGAAAGCCTTCTAGGTCTTCAAGTAGTTGTATATCTTTTACCCATTCAGCAAAGGGCTGCGAACTTGCTAATCGGTCTTTGATCGCTTCATCGTGATAAAAACGGCCTTCTTGCATATTTAGGGCAATCATGTGGCCAGGGCCAAGGGCGCCTTTTTCGCGGATACACTCTTCGTCAACAACCACCATACCTGCTTCGGACCCGACAATCAGCAAACCATCGTGGGTAATTGTATACCGCATGGGGCGCAGACCGTTACGGTCTAACCCCGCTATGACCCACTTGCCATCTGTCGCGGCAATGGCGGCTGGACCATCCCACGGTTCCATGACGCTATTTGTATAGGCGTACATATTGCGGTGGCTGTCTTTAAAAGTTTGTTTTTTCGACCAAGCTTCGGGCACCAACATTGTTTTAACCATAGGAGCACTGCGGCCAGCGCGGACCATCACTTCAAACACAGCGTCTAGGGCTGCACTATCCGATGCACCGTTTGGAATAACGGGTTTTATGTCTTCGCTGTGGTCGCCAAAGGCAATCGATGCCATGCGGATTTGATGGCTTTTCATCCAATTCGTATTGCCACGAATTGTATTAATTTCACCGTTATGGGCCAACATGCGGAATGGCTGCGCTAGCCACCACTGTGGAAAGGTGTTTGTACTGTAGCGTTGGTGATAAATTGCAAATGTAGACACAAACATTTCATCTTGAAGGTCAGGATAAAAGGTACTGAGCTGTTCTGCGAGAAACAGGCCTTTATAAATCACGCTACGGCAGGAAAAAGAACAGACATAAAAACCAGCAACCTGTGCAGCAACCACCGATTTTTCAATGCGGCGGCGAATAATATAAAGCTCTCGCTCGAACGTATCTTCATCAACGCCGCGGCTGTTTTCGATCATGATTTGTTCGATTTCGGGACGTGTGGCATCGGCCTTATCACCAATAACGCTAATATCAACAGGCACTTGCCGCCATCCGTAAATTGTGTAGCCAAATTTAAAAATTTCTGTTTCTACAATGGCGCGGCAACGCTCTTGTGCATTCAAGTCAATACGCGGCAAGAAAACCATACCTACGGCCAAGCGGCTGTTGCTTGGAACGTGACCCGTGGCTTCAACATGTTCTTTAAAAAAGTCTTGTGGGATTTCCACATGGATGCCTGCACCGTCACCCGTCTTGCCGTCAGCATCAACTGCCCCGCGGTGCCAAATGGCTTTCAAGGCTTCGATGCCCCGCAGGACGACTTCACGGGATGGCTTACCATCAATCGCCGCGACAAGACCAACGCCGCAAGCGTCACGTTCTTCACTTGGATCATACAGTCCAACAGGCGCTGGCACATAATCATTACCATAGTCATTATATGAGTGCATTGGATAAGATTTCATTGGATACCCCGTTTATTCAGCAGCAACTATTGCCGCTTTTTCAGCCGCAATGTGATTTAGATATTTTTTAATGTTTTCAGCGGCATCGCGGCCATCACGGATGGCCCATACGACAAGCGATGCACCGCGTACGATATCACCAGCAGCAAAAACCCCTGGTATGCTGGACATCATGGTTTCATGGTCAACAGTGATTGTGCCCCAGCGCGCGACGCGCAGTTCTGGTGAACCGAACAAGTCTGGCAAGTCTTCTGGCTCGAACCCAAGGGCAAGAATACCCAGATCACATGGGATTTCATATGTGCTATCAGGGACAGGCTCAGGGGCTTGGCGGCCCGTGGCATCAGGCGCCCCAAGGCGCATTTGGTACACCTGAACACCCGTTACATGGGTTTTGCCTTGAAATTCATTTGGTCCTGTAAGCCAGACAAATTCAACGCCTTCTTCTTCGGCGTTTTGCACTTCACGGGCGCTTCCTGGCATATTATCGCGGTCACGGCGGTACAGGCATTTAACCGACCTTGCCCCTTGGCGTACAGCTGTGCGCACACAGTCCATTGCCGTGTCACCGCCGCCAATAACAACGACATCTTTACCAACCGCATTCAAGGCCCCATTATCATAGTCAGCTACCGTGTCACCAAGCCCTACTTTATTGCTGGCAATTAGATAATCTAGCGCTGGACGAATACCGTCAAGGTCTACACCTGGGATTTTCAGGTCTCGGCCTTTATAGACACCTGTCGCAATCAGCAAGGCATCATGTTTTTCGCGTAACTCAGTGAGCGTAGCATCTTCCCCGATTTCAAAATCTAAGTGAAAGACAATACCTGATTGCTCCAGGCGGCCCGTGCGGCGCCCGACAACCTCTTTTTCCAATTTGAACCCTGGAATGCCATAAATCAGCAACCCCCCCGCGCGGTCATGACGGTCATAGATATGCACTTGAAATCCCGCTTCGCGTAATTGTTCGGCAGCTGCAAGACCCGCTGGCCCAGCACCAATAATACCGATGCTTTCACAGCGTTCATTACGGGGGGAGATTGGTTTGATCCAACCCTGTTCCCAAGCATTATCGCCTATGTATTTTTCAATACTGCCGATTGTCACACTGTCAAAATCTTTTTCAATGACACAGTTGCCTTCGCACAAACGGTCTTGCGGACAAATTCGGCCACAAATTTCTGGCATATTATTGGTGCTGGAGGCTTCGATATAGGCTTCTTCAAGTCGGTTTTCGGCCGTTAGGCGTAACCAATCGGGAATATTGTTACCAAGCGGGCAATGAATATGACAATAAGGCACACCGCACTGGCTGCAACGGCTACTTTGAGCTTGTACGCCTTCTATATTATACTGTGCATAGATTTCGCTAAAATCATTAGTGCGATCATCTTCTTTGCGCTTATCTGGCATTTTTTGATCGAGCGATACGAACCTTAACATTTTCTCAGCCATAATCGAGACCCTAACCCTTGACGTTTGTTGTTAGATTACTCGCTTAGTTTGCCCAAAGGATTACACTTGCCTATCCTATGGTCTAACCTCTGGCTTATTTTTGGCCACCCTTGCAGTAAACACTGCAAGACATAATGAAAACTTTACGAGTAATTGATTAATTATGAGACTATAGGCCTAAACATCGCAGAAATCACGTAAAAAATACAATATAAGTCAATAATACTGTCATAAATGATCTATCAAGAAAACTAAACAGCATATATACTGCGACTTTTAACTATATTTAATACAGTATTGGTACTAAATTCTTTTCTACGCCCTCGTATAAGCGCCTGCTATAGTGGCTTATTCAGCGACTATATGGCAAAAGTCTTGTGCGAATCACAATGAGACAAAAATAGACCTAACTGACGTGGAGTATAAAATGACACTATTGCACATATTGGTTTTAGCCTTGGTTCAGGGTGTAACAGAATTTTTACCAATCAGTTCTAGTGGGCATTTAATTTTATTGCCTATGCTTTTTGGTTGGCCAGACCAAGGACAGTTTATTGATGTTGCTGTTCATATGGGGACTTTGGTTGCTGTGCTGTTATATTTTAGCACCGACGTCAAAGGTCTATCGCTGGCAGCGTTTGCCATACTGGGTGTAAAATCAGCGCAACAAAATATAACAAAGCTTGAAACAGATTATAGAAAAATGTTCTTAACTTTGATTATTGGTACCATCCCTATGGTCATCGTGGGGGGGCTGCTTGTGACATTTTCTTTAAGTGATGCACTGCGGCATACCCCGGTCATCGCTGCAACGTCGATCATTTTTGGTGTGATATTATATGTTGCAGACACCCGTTGTCCCCATGACAAAGGTTTAGATAAGTTAACCTTAAAATCTGCTTTGATGATTGGTATGAGCCAAATTTTCGCGCTTATTCCTGGAACAAGTCGGTCAGGGGTTACTATGACTGCGGCCCGCGCCCTTGGATTTTCACGCCCTGAAGCCGCGCGTTTTTCTATGCTGCTCTCGATCCCTGCAATTCTAGCCAGCGGAACTGCCACGCTGCTGAGCACTTTCAAGAATACAGTAGGGCCTATTCCTTATTTTGAAGCAGGGGCGGCAATGGCCTTATCGTGTCTTTTTGCTTTGGCAGCGATTCATTTTTTGATGCGTTGGATTGCCCGAACCAGCATGACAATTTTTGTGGTCTACCGCATAGGGTTGGGCATCTTATTATTTGCTTTGATTGGTAACGGATATATAGCATAAAGCGATAAATTATTGATTTTATATGGATCAAATTATGGCATCTTTGAGCGACACTGTGAGTAAAAAACCTGTCCATATTGCTTTGCTGACCCTTAGCGATAGCCGAACCCGTGATAATGATACGAGCGGTGATATTTTGCAGCAACTGGCTGAAAGTGATGGACATACTGTTGTGGCTCGAACACTTATTAAAGATGATGCCACCATCATGATTGAGCAATTAAATATATGGATTGCCGATCATAATATTGATGTGATTATCAGTACAGGTGGCACAGGCATTACGGGCCGTGATGTGACACCTGAAGCGGTCTCGCAAGTGATTGATGTTGAAATCCCTGGATTTGGGGAGTTGTTTCGAATGCTGTCCTATCAAAAAATTGGTGCGTCGACTATTCAGTCACGTGCGATGGCAGGCCGCGCGAAAGGCACTTTGATATTTGCGGTGCCAGGTTCAACAGGGGCTTGCAAAGACGCGTGGCAAGACATTTTGTCCCATCAGCTAGATAACCGCACCAAACCCTGTAATTTTGTCAGTTTAATGCCAAGATTTTTAGAATAATAAGTATCAAAATAATGATTCCTATCTTTCAAAAACTATTTTAGTATATCCCCATAAAAAGAATTTAGAAAGGCAGGTCATGTCCGTGTTTATCAAGATTAATCTCTTTGGGGCTTTTCGCGATTTTAATGCTGGTTCAACGATTGCCGTTGGTTTAAAAACGGGGGATGATGCGCAGACCGTTAAAGCAAACTTGGGCAAAGCTTTGGGCGGCAGCGACAAGGTTATGGCTTTGCTCTCTAAATCTCGGCTCGCCACTGATGAAACTGTGCTTCTAGATCATGACATTATCACAGAAAGTAGGGAGCTAGCGATCTTGCCCCCTGTTGCGGGAGGCTAAACGTGCAAGAAAACCCAGAGTCATTTGTTCCAGAGTCAGCTGTTATAGATATTGGTATTTCAGAAGATGCCTTAAGTTTACAGCAAGCTTATGATGTGGTCACTGCGCCAGCCCACGGTGCCGTCACGACTTTTGTAGGGGTTGTACGTAATCTGAACCAAGGTCGTAAGGTTTTAGGTGTATCTTATGATGCTTTTGCACCCTTATGCCTTACCACTTTCCGTGACATTTGTGAAAAAGCGCAATTAAAGTGGGGACCATTGAAGATATATTGCTGGCACTATAAAGGGCGGCTTGACGTCGGTGGCATCAGTGTGATTTTAGCGGTTTCCAGTCCGCACCGAGACGAAAGCTACCAAGCTAACCGCTATTTAATCGAGGAAATCAAACACCGCGCCCCTATTTGGAAAATGGAACATTATGTGGACGGTGATAGTGAATGGACAGAAGGCTGCGAATTATGCCAAGATGATCATAGCCACAAAAAACTGTGACTATGATCCTAAATTTTTAATGGGTAGCAATGACGCAAACGATCAGGTCTGCTTAAGCAGCACTTTCTGCCTGAGCGCGTTTGATCTTGCGCAGGCTCAAACGACGTATATGCCCAAGTGATCTTAATTGAGCATAAATAACCCCCAAAATACCACGCTTATGCAAATCAAGCACTTTTTCATCGGGAAGATTGTAAAGCGCTTCTTCATCAATGGTGTGAATACCTGTTAATGTAATCTGCTTGTCGGCATTGACACTAATGGACTGTTCTTTTAGCAGTCCAAGATCATCAAACATAGAAATCATTTCGTCTGTTTGTTGTGACTGCTCGTAGTAACGACCGATAATTTTCTTACGGTTTTTGAAATATTCTGTATCTTCACCATTTTCGTCGAATAGGGCCTCGCCCTCATCTTCATTAATCAAGGACGATTCATCATTAAATACGATAATCCATTTATCGCGCTCTTCATTGGCGGCACCTAAACGGAATGGGTAATTTGTCACGATCCCAGGCATATAAGACCCAACAAATTCACTGTTTTCCATGAACAGGTTCTCTTGCTCTTCTAGTCCCATCATAGCTATGAACTGGAACTTGTTGTTTTCAGGATTTTTTGCGAGTAACACAGGGTATTCGATGGATGCAGCAACGACTTCATGCATTACCAAAGGAAGCAAATGTCGGTTTTCAACCAAGGAAAGATCATACCCTGATTTCACTTTTAGCTGAGCATGTTTTTCCTGATGTAAAGGAACAATAGCCATAATAAGCACTTTCTATATTTTAGTTGTAGAGAATCGGCTGGCATTATGACGAAAATGTGCCGCATAGCAATAACATTCTATCTAAAATGTTGGTATGCGCCTGTTTTTTTATGAATCATTATATCACGCAGGGCATCTGTTTCGTTTGTAAACTATTTCATAAGGAATTTTTCTAACAAGGTGTGCACCTAGTTTGCCTTCGCCAACTTAATAAAAGCTACTGAAAATATCATCTGGAAAGACAATTCCAAAAACATACTTTAGTCTGCCGTTACTCAAGGACAGTTTTACCGCTAGAGCGGTACATTATTAAGTTAAGTAAGGAAAGTTTTATGAAGACCCGTATTACAGAAATGTTCGATATCGAGCACCCTATCATACAAGGAGGGATGCATTATGTTGGTTTTGCCGAACTTGCAGCAGCGGTTTCAAATGCTGGCGGTCTTGGCATTATCACGGGTTTGACACAAAAATCACCAGAAGACTTGGCAAATGAAATCGCTAGGTGCCGCCAAATGACTGACAAGCCGTTTGGTGTAAACCTGACTTTTTTACCAACGGTGACCGCACCAGATTATCCAGGTTATGTCAAAGCAATCATTGAAGGCGGCGTTAAAGCTGTTGAAACAGCAGGCCGCAATCCTGAATCTGTGATGCCATATCTGAAAGAAGCAGGCATTAGTGTTATTCATAAATGCACGTCTGTGCGTCATGCCCTAAAAGCGCAGGCGATTGGGTGTGATGCCGTATCGGTTGATGGATTTGAGTGTGGCGGACACCCGGGCGAAGATGACATTCCAAACATGATCTTACTGCCCCGCGCTGCTGACGAATTGGAAATCCCTTTTGTTTCTTCTGGGGGAATGGCTGATGGACGGTCGCTTGTGGCTTCCCTTGCGATGGGGGCAGAAGGCATGAATATGGGGACACGTTTTATTGCTACAAAAGAAGCCCCTGTGCATGACAATGTGAAACAAGCCATTGTCGCCGCCAGCGAATTAGATACGCGCCTAGTTATGCGCCCGCTGCGTAATACTGAGCGTGTGCTGACCAATGATGCGGTTGAAAAATTAATTGAAAAAGAAAAAGAACTGGGCGACAAGATCACCTTTGAAGATATTTATGAACAAGTCGCAGGTGTTTATCCGCGTATCATGATGGAAGGGGATATGGATGCTGGGGCATGGTCATGTGGCATGGTTGCAGGCCT
>JABABO010000104.1 GCA_014238195.1 Kordiimonadaceae bacterium
AAACAACGGAAAACTCCCTTAGAAAAGGCTTGCTAAATCAGGGGCAGTACAATGTTTTGCTTTTCATCGCACGGTATTCTGAGGCCCTATTGGGAATAATTGCCCATGCATCATCATCTACAGTTAATGCCATATTAGAAGGCGTAAATATTTGCTGTTGCATTAATTCTGTATAATTTTTTCCGGACACGCCTTCAAGCATACACCCAAGTAATCGATATCCATGCGATGAGTAATTCCAATCTGTTTCAGGTTCAAACTGTAATGCCTCTTCTTTAAAGCTTTCCAATGGTGCAACACGGTCAGTATAACGTGTCATAATACCCAACAATATTGCGTTGCGTTCATGCTCTGGTATCTTCTCCAAATCTGGGTAATGTCTCAAGCCACTTGTATGGGTTAATAGTTGCTTGGCTGTAATTTTGTACTCCTTCTTTGGAAAGGCTGTACAATATTGCTGCACTTCAGCATCCAAACTTAACCGTCTCTGTTCCACTAAACGCATTGCAGCACTAGCAGAAAACCATTTACTGATAGACGCTGTTCGGTAAATGGTTTTGCTGGTTGCAAGAACTTGATTTTCAATATTTGCATACCCGACGGCCTCCTCAAAAATCATGTTTCCATTTTGCGCAACAGCTACCTGCAAGGATGCCACACCACTATCACTCAAATGCTTTGCCATTTTTTCTTGAATTTCATGAGTGACATCTATTGCATTTGCCGCAGAAAAGGCCGCTCCACAAACTGACATTATTGCAATCGATTTTAATACAGGCTTCATCTAAATTCCCTATCTATTGCCATTATGTTATATTATTATATATTTTTTGATATTGTCAATACTGACACCTTATCTCTTTGTCATTCTAATGTTATTATTGATCACTGAACCACGGGTAATATGAATAGCCGTCTGTAATGGTTTTCTGCTCTTCTTTGCTTTCAATTGAATCAAACATCGGCTATCTCCTTCTCAAAAAGGTTTCGCGTATGAACAGGGATTTGTGTCCCTTGGCTTGAGGTTATGCAGGCGGCGACGTTTGGTGACCCCACGTGGGTTTTTAGAAACCAAGCTAAAGTGGCTCAAAAGGTGTGAGTAAGGAACACACTTTACAACCAACTAAAGTCTTGAAAATAAACAGTAAAGCAATGGTAAATAAATGCCTGATTGATTTACTGGAAAATTATGAATTTATAAGTATACTCCGCCCAATTTTGAAAAATGATAAGTTATAGCTATTTGAATTAAATATGATACTATGATATTGTGATTTTATAAAGTGTCCTTTAGCATTTCGCACCCATGTTCTTTCCGTTCGCAAGAAGGAAGGTTTCTCCTATGAAGAAACAGCCAGACGCTTTGCCATTGGTCGTGCGACTTTGGCCCGTTGGATCAAGTGTGTTGAACGCAAGCCTTATTACCGCCACCCTTCCAAGATCAATAATGAAGCGCTACGTGCGGATGTTGAACAATATCTGGACGCTTATCAGGCTGAACGGGCACAGCGCTTTGGTGTTACAGTTGAGGCTATTTGTTATGCCCTTAAGCGTATTGGGGTGACATATAGCCAATTGCGGTGAATATTGATCCCCTCATTTGACTATAAGTCTTTGTGTCGTTTCGACTTATCAATAAATAATGATCTCATTATTTATTGGTCTCGCTATATAAAAAAAGCCTTAAGCCATCCAAAAGCAGACGCCGCCAAACGGCGCTGCTTCGCGCAACGGATTAAGGCACACAAGGAACAGGGGCGAGATATTGCCTACCTTGATGAGAGCGGTTTTGCACATGATATGCCACGCACTCATTGTGACTGACCTAGACCTTAAATTTCTCCAGTAAAAAGTGTAGGGTCTCCCACAAAGGAGACAGACCAATGAAGAAGAGCCGTTTTAGTGAGGAACAGATCATTCGTATTCTGAAAGACCAAGACGCAGGCCAAACGACTGCGGTTGTTTGTCGTCATCATGGGACTGATATACTTTTTATAAATGGTAGAACTTTGGGGCGCAGGTCACAATCGTTGTCTTGGCGTTAGCGTGGTGTGTACTGCCCACAAATCTACCCCTGCAAGATTGCTATAATCCGAACCAGACGAATTAGGAACTAAGCACTTACCATCTTTAGTGTTTGTGTTTATATATTTTTGTCCAAGTGCATAACCTGCTGAGCGTATTGTGCGAATAATATCTTTAGTCCCAGCAGTATCTAACGCTTTTCGCAGGAGGCGAATATGGACATCCACTGTTCGGATTTCTAGATAAACATCATGACCCCAAACGGCATCTAACAATTGTTCTCGGGAATAAACGCGGCTTGGTTTTTCCATAAAATATCGTAGCAGTTTAAATTCCGTGGGACCTAAATGTATATGCTGACCAGCACGGGTGACCCTGTGTGACACATTGTCAAGTATGATGTCATCATATTCCAGTATATCAGCGGCAAGAGCAGGTCGTACCCTGCGCAGTATTGCGTTGATCCGTGCGATCAATTCCTTCGGTGAAAAGGGCTTGGTAATATAATCATCTGCGCCTGTATCAAGGCCGCGAATACGGTCTGCTTCCTCAGCCCTTGCTGTCAGCATGATAATAGGTACAGCTCGCAAAGCTTTATGCCGCTTAAGGCGCCTGCATATTTCCGATACCAGAGACATTCGGTAACATCCAATCCAAAAAGATCAGATCGGGGATTGTTTCAGTGGCAAGCAAAAGGCCTTCTTCACCCTTCAAAGCATTATCAACCTTAAAACCTGCGCTTTCTAAATTATAACGGACCAGTTCGGTCAGGCTTTGGTCATCTTCAATCAACAGAATCCGTATTGTCACTGGGTGATCCTTGATTATAGTTTGTTAGGGCTTGGAGTATTGGTTTCTAAGCTTAGACTAGTTAAGTCGCCTTTAGGACGATCTTGGTCTAATTTTTTGGCTGTTACGGAATAATAAAGCTGCTCTGCTATATTCGTTGTTTGGTCACCAATGCGCTCGATATTTTTTGCAATCATAACCAAATGGGTGAGGTGGACGATCTGATCTGGGTGTTCCATCATATAGGCTAAGGTCTGACGGTGCGCAGCATTATGCAAATTATCTAGTTCTTCATCACGTTCCCAAACATCAACAGCCATATCCGCATCCCGTGTTGCATAAGCATGCATAATATTATCAATCATAGAAATCGCAATATCTTCCATGGATGTTAAAAGTTTAGGAATCAAAATTTCATCCTCCATTTTGGAAATCGCAATGGTGCGTTTGGCAATATTCTTGGCGTAGTCACCTATACGCTCTATGATTGTTGTTACTTTTAAAGCGGCAATGACTTCGCGCAGGTCATCGGCAACTGGGGAGCGGGTTGCAAAAAGAAAAATTGCTGTTTCTTCGGCTTTTTCTTCTAGGGCATCAAGTTCCTTGTCACTACGGCGCACGCTTTGTGCTAATTCCGTATCACCATTACGCAAAGCTTGCATAGCATCACGAAATTGGTCTTTAGCTAGACCGCCCATGCGACTGATAATGCCGCGCAATTCTTGAATTTCATTGTCGTAGGACGTTACGATATGGTCGTTCATTCTTTTTCTCCAAACCTAGGTTTTAGCCAAACCGCCCTGTTATGTAATCTCTGGTTTTTTCTTCTTTAGGGGATGTGAATATTTGTTTTGTTTCGCCGATTTCAATCAAATCACCTAAATGAAAAAAAGCTGTTTTCTGTGATATTCGGGCTGCCTGCTGCATGCTGTGGGTAACAATGGCAATGGCGTAGCGACCTTTTAGGTCCTCGATCAAAGCTTCCACTTTGGCTGTTGCAATAGGATCAAGCGCAGAACAGGGTTCATCCATAAGAATGACCTCTGGGTCCACGGCAATCGCACGGGCAATACACAAACGTTGTTGCTGGCCGCCTGATAAAGCGGTGCCTGCATCATCAAGCCGGTCTTTAACCTCTGACCATAAACCTGCGCGATCTAGGCTGTTTGCAACAATTTCATCTAATTCTGTGCTGTGGCTTGCTAAACCGTGAATGCGGGGACCATAGGCAATATTATCATAGATAGACTTTGGAAAAGGATTGGGCTTTTGAAACACCATACCAACCCGTGCCCGCAACCGCACGACATCAAGGGTTGGATCATAAATATCCTGATCATCCAAGGTAATATGCCCTGTAACACGGCATGTTGGTATGGTTTCATTCATACGGTTAAAGCACCGTAAAAATGTTGTCTTACCGCAGCCAGAAGGGCCGATCAGCGATGTCACTTCATCTTGACATAAGTCTAGAGAAATTCCTTTTACGCGTGAGTATCACTGTAATATATATGAACATCTGTGGCGGACATTTTTATTGCTTTTTGATCAGTCATATCCTGATTAACTTTCATGTTTTGTTCTTTTATATCAAACATACGTTCACCTACTCACTTCATTCAAATTTTTGTCGTAACCAGATTGCTAAGCCATTCATCGCAACAAGAAACATCAAAAGAACCATTATTGCTGCTGAGGTTTTTTCTAGAAAGGCCCGTTCTGGGCTATCTGCCATAAGAAAATTTGTACGGGGAGGGCGGTCGCAGGATCGGTTATGCTGCTTGGCACATCGACAATAAACGCGACCATTCCAATCACCAGCCGTGAAAAATCTTGTATGAAATTTTTGATACACACGACCATCGTCAATCAGTGTTTGTAACCAAGAGAGTTCTTTGTCTTTTACACGGCGGTTGGCTTCTGGCACAGATGTATCAATGTTTCCTTTAAAGACTTGGTCAATATCGTCAGCAGCATAGAGGGGTAGAATGACAGTTTGACCAATAAGACTGGGATCCGCGCTGATCGCTAGACGGATTTGTTCCCGTGCACCAATACTGTATATGCGCAGCAGTCGCCTGCGGTCACTGCGGCTGTTAACATCGGGAAATTCATTTTGTAGGGAAGCGGCAAGCACCCGTGTAAAATTAACGCGTTTTAATTGATCTTGAAAGGCGGTCTTATCCATTGTACTTGGAACACCAATGATAGACTGCGAAAATGTAATTTTGGTGTCTATGCGAGTTTGAAAAAAGCCACTAACGCCATCATAGCTAATCTTACCTAGCAAAATAATCAGAAAGCTCACAGCAATCGTAATGGCAATCACGCCTATGCGATGGAAGTTTTTTTCCTTGCGGTAACGGGTTTTAATACGTGCGGTCATTTCAGGTGAGTGCCAGTCGGTTGGTTTTATTGAATTTTTCTTAGTCATTGACTTAACCTTACTCATACGCTTCGCGGTATTTACGGACAACACTTAACGCCACAATATTAAGCGCGAGTGTTGTTATAAATAGCATCAGACCAAGTGCAAAAGCAGAAAGTGTTTTCGCACTGTCGAATTCTTGATCCCCCGTCAATAATGCGACAATTTGCACAGTAACTGTGGTCACTGACTCGAAAGGATTAACAGTTAAATTTGCTTTCATCCCCGCAGCCATCACAACGATCATAGTTTCACCAACCGCACGGCTGATAGCCAGTAAGAACGCCCCAGTAATGCCGGGCAAAGCTGCTGGCAAGATCACCTGCTTAATGGTTCCTGATTTTGTGGCACCCAGTGCTAGAGAAGCATCATCAAGTGATTTGGGCACAGCGGTAATAGCATCATCTGAAAGACTGGAAACAAATGGAATAATCATAATGCCCATCACAAATCCAGACGTTAAAGCACTTTCGCTGGCGATATCTAGGCCGATAATTGTCCCTGTATCGCGGAGAAAAGGGGCGACTGTAATTGCCGCAAAGAAGCCGTATACAATGGTAGGCACGCCCGCTAATATTTCCAAAAGGGGTTTAACGATTGAGCGAACTTTCTTGCTGGCGTATTTTGTTAGATAAATAGCAGAAAATAGACCAACGGGACCAGCAACCATCATAGCAAGGAAGCTAATTAAAAGTGTTCCAACAAAAAGGGGAACAGCACCAAAAGAGCCAGATGCTGCAACTTGATCAGCGCGAAGGGCTGTTTGCGGGCTCCACTTAAGACCAGTCACGAAATCAAGCAGTGGGATTTGTTGAAAAAACCGTACACTTTCAAAAATAAGGGACCCAATAATGCCCATAGTTGTTAATGTTGCTATCACAGATGATAAAATCAATGCCAGTAACATAATACGCTCTACTTTCGAGCGGGCGCGAAAATCAGGTTTAATTCGGTAAATTGCGGTGAACATGCCAATCAATGCGATTGAGATGGACAGCGAAAATGTGCCCCACAGACCTTTATTATAAAGGCTGGAATAGTGGGTAGCTGCTTCTAAAATATCAGGATTATCCCCAAATTTATTACCATGTTCTACAACTAAGCGAATCTTATTCAGTAATAGTGCCTGCGCATTGGTCCCTGTTTCTAAGAAGAGTGATTGAGGTAAGGCTGATAGGATCATTGATTCTATGACAGCTGAACCTAATAGCAACCATAAGACCAGAATTAAAAGACCTGGCAGGATCGTTCTGAGTGAAGCAAGATATCCATAATGACGAGGCAAGGAGTGCAATTCAGAAATATTGCCGCCTGCGACATTCAGTGAGCGTCGCTTAGCGGTTATAAAACCCAACACCGAAAGTATAACAAGTGCAGAAAATATCATCGTTTCTGTCATTTACGAAACCTGATAAATATTTGGTGTGTTAGTATTACGATTATATCGATTATGTATAGCGAGACCAATAAATAATGAGGTCATTATTTATTGATAAGTCGAACCGGCACAAAGACTTATAGCCAAATGAGGTGATCAATATTCACCGCAATTGGCTATACTAACCTCACATCCGTGAAAGCGCCTAATGTTGAGAGCAACAGTATTATAATCTTATGGGTAGTGACTTATCACTACCCATATATCACATATGCGATATTTTGACGCAGTTATTCTTGATCCATTAACTGCAAATTTATTAAGTTAGTAACAGCGATTGTGTTTGCCTTGCGTTCTTCTTCACCTGGTGGAATCAATCCGCGATCCGTTAAGTAACCATACTCCCCCGAAGCCTTATCACTTGTGAACTCCTCAAGATACTCATGGATTCCAGGGACAACACCAACATGGGCTTTTTTTACATAGAAAAATAGTGAACGTGAAATAGGATAACGACTTGTAAAAATCGCCTCAAATGATGGATCGTGCGCGGTACCTCCAGATTTTTTCGAAACCTTTGCGCCTTGAAGCACATTACTATTTTGATCAAGAAAACTAAAACCAAATACGCCGACAGAATCAGGGTTTGCTTGCAATTTCTGCACAATCAGATTGTCATTTTCACCAGCTTCTATATAAGCGCCATCTTCACTAATACCACGGCATACTGCCTTGTAAGTCTGCTTGTCCTGCTTTTTTAAAGCTTTGTTAGCACTGAAGGTTTTGCAATCATCCTCAATAGCCAGTTCATTAAAAGCATCACGGGTACCAGATGTGGGGGGCGGGCCTAGAACTCTAATATTCGTGTTAGGTAAACTTGGGTTAACATCGCGCCAAGTCTTATAAGGATTGTCCATTAGGTTATCTAAGCCGCCTTCAGTATTAGGCGCTGGCACTTTTGCGGCAAGGGCCAGATAGATTTCTCTGAGCGACAAGGATATGGGCTGAGCAGATTTATCACGAGCCATCACAATGCCGTCGAATCCAATTTTAATTTCCACGATATCATTGATGCCGTTTCTTGCACAAAGTTCAACCTCAGACGCTTTGATACGTCGTGATGCGTTCGTTACATCGGGGTGATTTGTTCCAACACCCGCACAAAATAGTTTCAATCCGCCACCAGACCCTGTTGATTCAACAATCGGTGTTTTAAAATTAGATGTACGACCAAATTCTTCTGCAACAGCTGTTGCAAATGGAAAAACGGTCGAAGAACCAACGACCCGAATTTGATCACGCGACTGAGCAAATGCGGCAGATGAAATTGCAAATGCGCCTGCAATGATGGCTATAGTGTAGGTTGTGGTTTTAAGTTTTTTTAACTGCACCATTAATTTTCTCCGATAAAGCTTCTGTTTTTAGAATAAAAATCACAGTCATTCGGCGTAGGCAATTTATCGACACCAAATGTAGATTAAGAGGTGTAGGAAGTTTCAACTAACCCCATGTCTGCTTCATGCTATTATCAAGATATTATTACAGTAAAATGACAGTTGTCTTTTTTAACAAAAGCATCTGACATCCGATCGCATTATTCTACATTTCTTAAACTAAAAGAAAAAGTGCTCCCTTCCCCAACGGTGCTGCGAATACTCAGGTGGCTATTGTGACGCAGTAAGATGTGTTTAACAATGGCTAGGCCAAGCCCCGTGCCACCCATCTGGCGGGAACGCGCATTATCAACGCGGTAAAACCTCTCGGTTAGCCTTAAAAGGTGTTCTTCATCAATGCCAGGCCCTTTGTCTTTTATACTGATTCGTACTTTATTCCCTTGAGCTATTTCTGCATTGATTATCACAGTTGTTTCTGAATGGGCGTATTTGGCGGCATTTGACAGCAAGTTAACCATGACCTGCATGATTTGATCATAATCGGCTAGAACTCGTGGGGTTGATTCTGGTATAGTATTTTCAAATGTGATCTTACGGATGTCAGCGATTACCTTCATACTTTGAAGCGTGCTTTCAACTATTTGTTGGAGATTTTGTGGGGTTTTGGGCTTTTTATGGCGTGACATTTCAATTTTTGATAAAGAAAGTAAGTCGTCAATTAATCGGGTCATTCGATCTGCTTCGGTTTGCATAATCTTTAAAAACCGCTCCGACGCTTTTATATCGTCCTTGGCAGGTCCTTGCAGTGTTTCGATAAATCCAAGCAAGGCTGCTAAAGGTGTGCGAAGTTCGTGGCTGGCGTTTGCGATGAAATCAACGCGTATTTGCTCGGTATTTAAATGCTCAGTAATTTCAGTGAAAAAAGTAAAATATGTGATTGAGAATCACTTGGGTGCGCCTTAGTGTCCTGAATTGTCACATCAAAAACACGATTTGCTGCTGTTTCAAAACGGACAACTTGGGCTTTGCGTTTTAAGGCAACTGTATCAATCGCCTTAAGAATATTATTTTGCCGCATATACAGCGCGATATCTTGATGCAACGCATGCGCACCAACTATATCAGCGGCTTCCTCATTAAAGGCGATAATTTTTCGATTATGATCTAAAAGATAGATGGGAGCTGGTAATTCACGGATCAGTGCTAACCACGCCTGTGTGATACTGTTCCGTTTCTTTTGGTCATTTAATGTCACAGGGGTTATCTGTGTTTTACTGTCAAATCTCTGGTTTATAGAATAGTTAAGTCCAGCATTGAAGCCGAGCAAAATAATAGCAAATAAAAGCGAAATATCGCCAAGAATTGTCAAAGAAATTATCACAACAGAACTCATGATTAAAAGTACCATTGGTGTTTTTTGATATTGGCGTGAGAGAGACATCATTATCTATTCTTCATCTGTAACTATAGCCAAATGCGGTGAATATTGGCCACCTTATTTGGCTATAAGTATTTGTGTCGGTTCGACTTACCAATAAATAATGATCTCATTATTTATTGGTCTCGCTATAACATTCCTAAAGGTTCTTAAGGCCATATTTACAATTTACATTGCAATATTGTGACAGGGAATGCCATAATTATGGTGTTAATAATAAATTTGAACGGATTTTGTTCGATTGTGGGGTCTTAGGATTTTCAGAGATTTGCTTGAAACATGACAATCACATAACGGGTTTAAACTCAGCACTAAAAACAACCGAAAAGCACAGTGCTTATCATCGCACTCTGGCGTCCCGCCGCAAACTATTAAGCATGGGGGCCGCGGGCTTACCTATGGTATTGACACTGAGTTCATCTGCCCGTGCGAATTTAGTGTCCCAATTATCATGTGTTTTTACCATATCTGGGGGTATTGCTTTTTTGGTTAACAAAAACGGTAAGGTATGGATGGCAAATCGGACATGGACAAGTGTCCCGCCGATTACCCGAGATATATACCGAGACATGAAATCTGATGCCATATATTCAAGTGGGGGATTAGCACCCTCATCGATGCGGCCATCGGGTGTCTGTGATTATGGCCCTGATCTTAGAAGTGCATGTGAAGATTATAATTATGCTACGACAGGTAATAGTGATACGCCGCTCAAATGCACTAAATGGAGCATTCGTCGTCTTGAACGTGAAATGGAAGCTGTGGGTGCACTGCCATCGGGATATGTAAAATTGGATGACCGAACATTTGAGTGTAAATATTCGATTTATCTCATCCCTAATACGCTTCAGGTCCCTGCTAATAGCATGATAAATGGCAATGAGACAAACTGGTCATATTCCAACGATGCTGCAGGGCTTTATACCAAGCTAGGTGTGAAATTGGCCAATCAAGGGCACACAACAGGTTTTCCAGGTATTAGCTGTTTAATTTCGGTTATTAACTATTTTAATACTTTATAAACTTAATATTGCTTAAAGACTTTAAAAAATAATGTGAAAATTGTTATTTTTATGTATAATGCTCGTGTTTGGGGCATTGGTTGATCGCTTAACAAGTCTTTCAACGTTGATAAATGTAAAGTGTGTTTATGACTGAGAACCAAATAAATAATCAGCAAAACGACCCTAATCATATGATTCAGCGGCGTAATGTCATTAAAATGGCAGCCGCAGGAATGCCGATGGTTATGACAATGCGCGCGTCAGCTTCGGTGCAGATTTCACAGTTACAATGTGATTTTCAAATCCCAAATGACCTTGTGATTCTTGTCAATGAATGGGGAGGTGTTTGGATTAATAATTTAAGTTGGTCATCTGTGCCGCCGCTAACACAAGAAGTGATAGATGACTTGAAAAACAATGCATTTTTTGATGCAACGGCGCATGCGCCAGCACGGTTCCGCCCTGAAAACACCTGTGATGATACGATTGATGTCTCTGGCGACGATGATGACGACGATGAATGCGGCGGGAAAAAAGGCAAAGATGACGACGATGATGACTGTGAAGAGGAAGAACCAACATACGAATGCCAGTACAATGTTTTTCTGGTGAATAGCCAAACATTATCCATAACTGATTTCGTTAATTCGGGTGGTGATGGTTGGGACATTGGTCAGGGTGTGCAAGGTTTATATGTGGGGATTGTCCGCCGACAGGTTTTGAATGGTAATACCACTGGATTGGCGGGTATAAGCTGTGTACATTCTGTGGTGACATATTTTGATAATTTATAATGCCCTTCTGGTACCGCTAATAGGCATATTACATGAACCAATCACTTGAACAAAATGATGCGATTTGGATAGCAGCATCCAAGGACATGTTAATCAATCATTTTGGCGAGGTCTCATTCGCCTTTCACCGCATCTCAGGTGATACTCATATGCTGAATTTTTTATCCCGTTCGATCTTAGACCGCTTAATTGATACACCAACACCTGCGCATGAAATTGTCGATAAAACCCCAGAACATGTTGGTCTAACGTGGAATGACTGCCCATTGCCAGTTGTCTTGAAAACTTTCAAAGAACTGAGTGACACAGGTTTGATTAAAGAAATTCCTGACGCTATAAATACTAGGACGAGAGTACGTGCCTGATTATTATCCCCTGAGTGAAATTTCAGACCGTCACATTATTGATAGTTTAACTGCTGATAGACTAAGTATGCACTTAGGCCCTTTTGTAATAGGCCTGCAAGCGCGTTATAACCAGCATTCCATAAAAACACATATTCTTCCACACTTGCGTCGATGCTATAAAACTGTGAATTTTAGCACGCAAGCAGGTGTTTTAACCGACAGTCAAGTCAGTCTTCGTGCGCCAAATATTTTGCGTCAGTTTATCAGACCACAAATTATCCCAGACCCTGGATTTGAATTTCCTGCATTACCCTTGCCGCTGCATATGGCACCGCTTGCCTTGGAAATGGGGCTAAATCTAACAATAGCCTTGCAGATGTTTCGATTTCTTATCATCCATGGCGGTGTTGTTGCTGGTGATGATGGCGGTATTATTATTTCGGCGGAATCGGGTGGGGGTAAAAGCTCCTTAACCGCTGCACTGATGCAGCAGGGGTATAGGCTCCTTTCCGACGAATTTACTATCATTGACCCTGAAACTTGTGAACTGGTTGCTTATCCGCGACCTGTATCTTTGAAGAACGAATCGATTGATGCGGTGAAATCATTTGCTGGCGAGCATACTATAAGCCCAGTATTGACCAATACACCGAAAGGCTCAATTGCCTACAGATATGCGCGGCCAAGCGATATAGATCAACATCAAATCCGTGCAAAGCCTAAGCTCATTATATTTCCAACGTTTAAATCCAAGGCTTTACCAAAGGCCAAGCTGGTTGAGAGCGCAGATGCGATTGTGCGTTTAATTCCCAGCTCCACAAACTATCAAGCTTTAGGTGAGGCAGGGTATAAAGTCATGATGCATCTTGGAACGCATATAAAAGCTTATGAAATTACATATGGTTCTACGGAGGCGAGTTTACAGTTAATACACGATATATTGGCGGGCCAGATAGAATGAACCAACAATATTTGCAGATGATTGTGGGTTTGAAACCCTTACCAAGCGAACCAGCGGCGTTAAAATCACTTATCGAATATGCCAAGAAGCAACATGTTCTAGGTCAAATGGCACATGTTTGGCGCGATAAGGGGAGCGGTAAGTTAGAAGAAATATTCGCAAATGCTATCATTCAAACAGCCGCAGATCATCGGCAAATGATTTATGAGCGCAACCGTGTTGAAGTGGCGTTACAGGGTTCTGATATTACACCAATTATACTAAAGGGTGGTGCCTACGTAAATTTGGAATTACGAGCCTCAATGGGGCGCAGAGTAAGCGACCTTGATATATTAGTGCCTTATAACCGCATAAAAACCACAGCGAAGTATCTTGAAAAAGCAGGCTGGGAAACCGATGCAAGTGTCAATAATAATTATGATAAAGCCTTTTATAGAAAATGGAGCCATGAACTGCCCCCAATGCGTCATAAATCACGGGGGACAATTCTGGATATTCATCACCGCCTAGAAAGCCATGCTGCTAAAATATCTCTTAATCATGAAAAAATGATGGCAGATGCTAGTATGCTTGATGGGGGCCGTTCAAAAACTTTTACAGCAATTGATCTTTTTATACACTCAGCCAGTCATGCTTTTAGTGACGGGGAATTTGCCACACCTGCTAGAAGCTTGATTGAATTATACTATTTATATCAAAACTTAAACCCTGAACAGCGGCGGGCTTTGATTTCACGGGCCATTGATGTCGGGGGACTTTACCCTGTACAAATAAGCCTGTGGGCCTTAGCGCGATATTTTGGTTTAGAGTGTCTTAAAAGTGATCAAAAAGTTGGGCTTTTAGTTGGCTTTGCCATACGGGTGGTTGTTGACGACAGCCGTTTGAAAAATTTAGGTCTGTTCATGTTGTATGTACGCGGTCATTATATGCGGATGCCGCTAAAATATTTGATACCGCATTTTGTGCGCAAGCTATTTATTCGACAGAAAAAGCCACATGTTTTGGAATTTCTGAAATAGCATCAACAAGTTTTGTCGCCCCAAGCGTTTCAATAGGGACATCAGAATAGCCATAAGTGACACCAATGCTACTTATATTCGCATTGATGGCGCCCTGTATATCACTGACACTATCCCCGATCATGACAACAGGGCCGTCACCTGTAAGCCTTGATGCAGTTTCCAAAATATGGCGCGGGTCTGGCTTTTTATAGGGTAGGCTATCCCCCCCACTAATAATCGGGAAATATTGAATTATCTCAAGCTCAGTTAACAGTTTACGGGCTAAATACTCAGGTTTATTGGTGCAAATAGCGATTTCAAAGCCTAAAGATTTTAGATGTAAGACTGTTTCAAGCATCTGGGGGTAGGGTTTGCTATGTATGGCTATATGCGTTTCATAATGTGCTAAAAAAGCTGGAATCAGAGTATCAATATCAGGATTGTTGTTGTGATTCTTTAAGCCATACTTCATTATGGCGGCAGCGCCTAGGCCAACCATATGTCCAACATCTGTAACACGCATCAATGGTAGCCCAATATCTGAAAAAATACGGTTAGCGGCGGCAACAAGATCAGCAGCCGTATCAACAAGGGTACCATCCAAGTCAAAGATAAGTTTTTGAGCAGGCAGTTTATTGTCAGGTGTTTTCATTTCAGAACTCATATTGATCAATTGGGTGGATTTTCATTGTAAGTTTTTGTTTCCATTGGTGCAATTCAGCTTATGTTTTGCTGAAATATAGCGCACGCCATTCACCGATTGCCTCAGCCCTATGAAACTGCAAACCCTGGGCATCATAGGCTTTAATGACTGTATTTTCTTGCGTATCCAGTAAGCCAGAAAGTATTAATGCGCCCCCTTTTGCAAGCCCTTGAGAAATATCGCCTGCCATAGCAACGAGCGGGCTAGCCAATATATTTGCGGTTATTAAATCAAACTCAGACTCCGTTTTAAAACAATGATGATTAAACCCATCTGCGACAGCACAAGCTATGCCTGAGTTTTTATCACCGATGGCCCGCTTAGGGGCTTGATTAACCACCAAATTATCACATGTAACATCAATGGCGATGGGGTCAATATCGGTGGCAAGTGTGTGCATGTTGGGCCAAATTGTTTGCGCTGCTAAGGCTAGTAAGCCTGTTCCCGTCCCAAGGTCAAGCATGGTGCGCGGTGTGATTTGATCGGCGAGTTGATCCAGCAATAATAAGCAGGCTGTAGTGGTTTCATGGGACCCTGTACCGAAAGCTTGGCCAGCATCAATCTGCAAGTTTGTTGTGTGATCTGGGCAGTTTTTTCTATCATGACTGCCATAAACAAAAAAGCGCCCCGCGTGCACGGGCTTCAATAACTTTTGGCTCTCAGAAACCCAATCTTTGTTTTCAATAATTT
>JABABO010000097.1 GCA_014238195.1 Kordiimonadaceae bacterium
AATACCTGATGTGTGTCCTACGTGTGAGGGGGAAGGAACGCTTGCGGCGTGCGGCCCAGGGGTTGAACGCTTGTATGAAGAAGTTTGTTATGATTTTCCAGATGCAAAGACAATTGTAATGACAAGCGATACAGTGCAAACACCAAAAGAAACTGCCAAAATGGTCGCCAAAATCGCTGACGGTGGTGTTGATATTGTGATTGGGACCCAGATTGTAACCAAGGGCTATCATTTTCCCAATTTGACCTGTGTGGGGGTTGTTGACGCTGATTTAGGTTTGCGTGGGGGTGATTTGCGGGCAGGGGAGCGCACTTACCAGCAACTCATGCAAGTTGCAGGACGTGCAGGACGGGCCGCAAAGTCTGGCACTGTCTATCTGCAATCCTATGAACCAGAACATCCTGTCGTTTCTGCCCTAACCGAGTGTGATTTTGCAGGGTTCATAGCGCTAGAATCACAAAGCAGACAAAAGCACGATATGCCACCATATGGTAGGCTCGTTGCGCTCATATTGGTGGGGGCGGATGAAAAAGACGTGTTAAATCAGGGTCAGATGCTGGCGCGCACTGCGCCGCGAAGACAAGATATTGAGATATTGGGTCCAGTCGCAGCACCGCTTGCCCGTGTGCGCGGTCTGTATCGTTACCGTATGCTATTGCATGCACCAAAGGTTTTACCGGAAGGCCAACGAGCTCAAACCCTTGTGAAAGATTGGTTAAATAAGACACCCATAGTTAAAGGTGTGAAAATTAGAATCGATATTGATCCGATTAGTTTTATGTAAAATGGTATTTTGCCTGTGATTCATACTTTTGATTCATACTTTTGATTCATACCTTTAGTCATGACCTAAAAGGTAATATTTTAAGCTTATTTGCAGAAGATTGTGAATAAGTATCAAGGTGGGCTTGATTGTCCTAAAACCATGTGCTAGAGGGGGCGCAGATTACGGCTGACGGAGCGCCGAAATGTGAGTGAACCTTACTTTTAAAACCGTCATTTTTTGAGCGTGAAGGGCGTGCAAACGTGACTTCATAAGGTGTTTTTCAAACTCCAGGGGAACGTTCGACGTGACCTCGCACAAAGCGATAGTATCAGGGATTAATGGCCGCTACGGCCTAGCGCTATTCGAGCTTGCTAAAAGTTCTCAGGCGTTAGAAGCGGTTGAATCCGATCTTATTAAGCTGAAAGCTTCTCTCAGCGAAAGTGCCGATCTAAATGATTTGGTGTCTTCGCCCTTGTATTCTCGCAGCCAACAGCAAGGGGCTGTTGCAAAGCTAGCTGATGTTGGCGGTGCGCATGACCTGACTGCAAAATTCTTAGGCACGCTTGCAATGAACCGTCGTTTGGCACATTTGCCGGGAATTATAAAAGCATTTGAAGCCTTGACATCGCATGACCGCGGCGAAATGAATGCCGAAGTGGTAAGCGCGTCTCAGCTAACGACAGATCAGCTTGATGAATTGAAGAAAAAACTGAAGTCAGCGATTGGGCAAGATGTCTCGATTGATGCTTCTGTTGATGAAAGCCTGCTGGGCGGCCTAAAAGTAAAGGTGGGTTCACGTATGGTGGACAGCTCAGTGAAAACCAAACTTGATAACCTCCGGGTCGCTATGAAAGGGGTTCAGTAATGGATATCCGTGCGGCGGAAATCTCTAAGGTCCTAAAGGACCAGATTGCAAACTTCGGCACTGACGCTGAAGTTTCAGAAGTTGGTACCGTTCTCTCTGTTGGGGATGGTATCGCGCGTGTTTACGGTCTTGACCAAGTTCAAGCTGGGGAAATGGTAGAATTTCCTGGCGGTATTAAGGGTATGGCCCTTAACTTGGAAACAGACAATGTTGGTATCGTTATTTTCGGCGATGACCGCGGCATCAAGGAAGGCGACACAGTCAAGCGCACAGGGGCTATTGTTGATGTTCCTGTGGGCAAGGGTTTGCTGGGCCGTGTTGTTGATGGTCTTGGTAACCCAATTGATGGCAAAGGCCCTATCGAGGGGGACGAGCGTAGCCGTGTTGAAGTGAAAGCACCTGGGATTATCCCGCGCCAATCTGTGTCTGAGCCTATGCAATCAGGACTGAAAGCGATTGATGCCTTGGTTCCTATTGGCCGTGGACAGCGGGAGTTGATCATCGGTGACCGCCAAACAGGCAAAACTGCTGTGGCGATTGACACATTCATCAACCAAAAATCGATAAATGATGCTGCGTCTAAGGACAGTGAAAAGCTTTTCTGCATTTATGTGGCAGTGGGCCAAAAACGGTCAACTGTTGCGCAGATTGTTAAGTCGCTAGAAGAAAACGGTGCGCTTGACTATTCTATCGTTGTGGCTGCGACGGCTTCTGATCCTGCCCCAATGCAGTTTTTGGCACCCTACACGGGTACAGCCATGGGTGAATACTTCCGTGATAATGGTATGCATGCTGTTATTGTGCATGATGACCTGACAAAACAAGCTGTTGCTTATCGTCAAATGTCCCTGCTACTGCGCCGCCCACCAGGTCGTGAAGCATATCCTGGGGACGTTTTCTATTTGCATTCACGTCTTTTGGAGCGTGCCGCGAAAATGTCTGACGAGCGTGGCTCAGGGTCCTTGACCGCTTTGCCAGTGATTGAAACACAGGCAGGTGATGTGTCGGCTTATATTCCAACCAATGTAATTTCGATTACTGACGGTCAGATATTCCTTGAGACCGAGCTATTCTACAAAGGCATACGTCCAGCGATTAATGTTGGGCTTTCGGTTTCGCGTGTGGGATCTGCAGCGCAAATTAAAGCGATGAAGCAAGTCGCGGGTACAATTAAGCTGGAACTGGCCCAGTACCGTGAAATGGAAGCTTTTGCACAGTTTGGTTCGGATTTGGATGCGGCAACACAGCAGCTTCTTAACCGCGGTGCTCGTTTGACCGAGCTGTTGAAACAGGGCCAGTATTCGCCGTTGCCTGTTGAGGAGCAGGTGGTGAGCATTTTTGCTGGTGTGAATGGGTATCTTGATGGTGTTGGTACTGGCGAAGTAACACGCTTTGAAGAACAATTTCTTGCTGAGGTGCGTTCCAAGCATACTGATGTCCTAGCAACAATTCGCGCTGAACAAAAACTATCTGATGACACGAGAGCTAAGCTGAAGTCTCTTTTGGATGGTTTTGTGAAGTCTTTTAGCTAAGTAACGGAATGGGAGAGGCGGCACCATGCCAAGCCTTAAAGACCTAAAAATCCGGATCAACTCCGTTAAGTCAACGCAGAAGATCACCAAAGCTATGAAAATGGTGGCGGCCTCTAAGCTGCGCCGTGCTCAGGAAGCGGCGGAAAGCGCCCGCCCGTACGCCGAACGTATGGAAAAAGTCTTAACAGGGCTTGGTGCTAGTGTCGTGGATCAGCCTGGGGCGTCGCCGCTTTTGATCGGTACGGGCCGCAGTGATGTGGAACTAGTGATTGTTGCAAGCAGCGAACGGGGCCTGTGTGGTGGTTTTAATACCAATATAGCCAAACAAGCCAAAGCCCATATCGCGCAATTGCTTGCCGCTGGTAAAACGGTTAAAATTTTATGCGTTGGGCGCAAGGGTGTTGCTTTGCTGCGCCGTGATTATGGTGATTTGATCATTGACACAAAAGACCTTTCAGGTGTGAAAAGGCTGGGTTTTGGTGATGCTCAACCCATTGCACGGGAAGTGTTGGCGATGTTTGATCGTGGTGAATTTGATGTGGCGACGCTTTTTTATGCGAAATTTCAGTCGGCACTTGTACAAATCAATACCAAGCAACAGCTGATTCCAGCACCGCTTACTGTCGCCGCAAATGATGAAGACGCGGGCGATGATCTTGCTGGGGCGATTTATGAGTATGAGCCGAGCGAAGCTGCGATCCTAGAGGATTTACTGCCCCGCAATGTTGCGGTTCAGCTTTATCGTGGTTTGCTTGAAAATGCAGCGTCCGAGCAAGGTTCGCGTATGACAGCGATGGATAACGCAACCCGCAACGCTGGTGATATGATTGATGGATTGACAATTACCTATAACCGGACACGTCAAGCCAACATCACTAAAGAATTGATTGAAATTATTTCAGGCGCGGAAGCGCTGTAAGTTGTTACACGAAGGAGTGTAAAAAATGGCTACTATAACAGGCCGCGTAACACAGATTATTGGGGCGGTTGTCGATGTTCAATTCGACAACGATCTTCCAGCAATTCTGTCTGCGCTTGAAACAACAAATAACGGTGAGCGTCTTGTTCTTGAGGTTGCTCAGCATCTTGGTGAAAACACTGTTCGGACCATTGCGATGGACGCGACGGAAGGTCTTGTTCGCGGGGCAGAGGTCAAAGATACTGGCGCCCCAATATCTGTGCCAGTTGGTCCTGAAACATTAGGGCGTATCCTGAATGTGATCGGCGAACCGATTGACGAGCTTGGCCCTGTTGGTCATAAGCAAGTGGCCTCCATCCATGCAGAGGCCCCAGCTTTTGAAGACCAAAGTACAGAACAAGAAATACTGATCACAGGCATCAAAGTTGTGGACCTGTTAGCACCCTATGCCAAAGGCGGCAAAATTGGCCTGTTCGGCGGCGCGGGTGTTGGTAAAACCGTTTTGATTATGGAACTGATTAACAATATCGCTAAAGGCCACGGTGGGTATTCTGTGTTCGCAGGGGTTGGGGAACGGACCCGTGAAGGGAACGACCTGTATCATGAGATGATGGAATCGGGCGTGATTAACCTAGAGGGCGACAGCAAAGCAGCGCTGGTTTACGGGCAGATGAACGAACCCCCCGGTGCGCGGGCCCGTGTGGCGCTGACAGGGTTGACCTTGGCAGAATATTTCCGTGATCAGGAAGGCCAGGACGTTCTGTTTTTTGTTGATAATATTTTCCGATTTACACAAGCGGGGGCCGAAGTTTCAGCACTGCTTGGACGTATTCCATCTGCGGTGGGTTACCAGCCGACCTTGGCGACCGATATGGGGGCCTTGCAAGAACGGATTACATCCACAAACAAAGGGTCTATCACATCAGTGCAAGCGGTTTATGTGCCTGCCGATGACTTGACCGACCCAGCACCTGCAACGTCCTTTGCCCACTTGGATGCTACAACCGTTTTATCCCGTCAAATCGCGGAGCTTGGCATTTATCCTGCGGTGGACCCGCTAGACAGTACCAGCCGTATTTTGGACCCACGGGTGTTGGGGGACGAGCACTACGCCGTCGCCCGTCATGTGCAGGAAGTTTTGCAGAAGTATAAATCCTTGCAAGATATTATTGCGATTTTGGGCATGGACGAGCTTTCAGAAGAAGATAAATTGGTCGTAGCGCGGGCGCGTAAAGTGCAGCGCTTCCTTTCGCAGCCGTTCCATGTTGCTGAAATTTTCACAGGCACACCGGGTGAGTTTGTGAGCTTGGAAGACACAATCAACGGCTTTAAAGCGATTGTTGCGGGTGACTATGATCACCTGCCAGAAGGTGCCTTCTATTTGGTCGGTAATATTGATCAAGCGATTGCTAAGGCTGAAAAATTAGCTGCTGAGGCTGCGTAAGCAAAGGGTAAGGGACGATGACCGATACATTACACATTGAAATTGTGTCGCCTGAGCGCTTATTGAAAAGCGCTGAAACTGCGATGGTCGTTGTGCCGGGCAGCGATGGTGATTTTGGTGTCCTACCCAACCACGCGCCTTTTATGTCGACGCTACGCCCTGGGGTGTTGGAAATTTTTGATGATGAAGCGGGGGCTGCTGAACGTTTGTTTGTCAAGGGCGGCTTGGCGCAGGTCAGCCCCGATGGTTTAACATTGCTGGCCGAAGAAGTCATTGACCTGTCCAGCGTTGACACTGGCGACTTAGCCAGCCAAATCAAAGACATGCAAGAAGACATCGAAGACGCAAAAGATGATGTCGAACGCGCGGGTTATGAAAAAGAGCTCGCTTGGATGACAGCTTTGCAGGACGTTCTGGCGGCTTAATTTAGGCAGTAATACTGATAAAAAATTTCAAGCGCTGGGCTTCACTGTTCAGCGTTTTTTATGGGGTTAATCGTGCTTGGTAAACTTTAAGAAAATAGGGGTCTATCAGCTAGTGTGATATTTAAAAGCTCCAGTCCTCTTCACGAATTTTATTTTCAAAAATGGCGAATTTTTTATCCTTGCTAAGGTATTCTATCACACCAATTAAAGATTCGTTGTAGTCTAATATTGATATTGCGGTCTTTTTTTCGGGAACGTTAAATAAAATTGAGTAGCTTGACAACTTATATGACGATTTATTGGAATGGATAAAAGCATTTTCGAAATGCTGAATTATTTCATGCTGACCTGCTCGCTGTATTTCGTTATGGGCTAATTCTTCGTAAATATCTCGAAGTGATTTTTTACTATTTTCTACTCGATCCTCTATGAATATTTTTGTTGGATGACCATTATCAGAAAAAGGTTCTGTAACACTAATATTGGTATTTGTCCTCATCCAGTTATCATCGAGCAAAAATGTAGTTTCAACAATTTCAAGCGGAAAAAAAAAATTTATAGTGAGTTCTATTTCCTTTAGATAGGGTATTCCTTCTTCTGTTTGCCAATCAGCCTCTTGTGGCTTACGGACAATTAGAAGGTCAATATTATTTTTTTTTGCCTTTTTTTTTGCACCACTTTGATAGCCATATGTTGTTGCAAACAAAGCTTTATCAATTTCTGGTATATCGTTAATTTTTCCAATCAGTGAATCAATTTTTTCAATAGAAACACTTTGAGTATAATCTTTACATTCAATAACAGTTTTATACACAACTCCCGCAATTTCATGTTCCCAGTAAATATCGAACTCTCGATTATTACCATTGCGGTCCAATAATTTCTTTCTAGTCTGAACCTCTATGTTTTTATGGCTTGCATATTTTTCAGAATCTAATACTGCTTTCTTTAAGTCAGCGACGAAGTTTTCGTATTCTTTACCAGTATTTTTTTTAGGCATTATTACAATTCCTTTTTGCAGAACCATTTCTAATGATAGAATTATTTAACCTATGTTTCAACTCTAATGAAAACCACATTGTTGAGGGCATAGTGTTTCATATACCTTTGTCTTCTTTCATATAGCTTAGGTCATGCTGAACTTGGTTCAGCATCCATGAGTGGTTTAAGCGTGTGTTTGCATCATGGGGTGAATGGACCCTGAACCAAGTTCAGGGTGACGGTTGGGGAAATGTGACGGCCTTTCTTTGTCACCCAATCACTTTGGTATTTGGCAGCGTTTAGCCACCCCCTGTGTCACCCCGTGCAGCGCGGAGCGCGGGCGACACGGGGGCCAGAAATAAATGAATCCAGCGCCAGCCTAAAACCCTGCGCTACTAGATACCGATTTTCATCGGTATGACGATGTTGGGGTGGGATTCCGACGCCCAATGGAATGACGGTGTTGGGGTCACCATCGTCATGCTGAATTTGGTTCAGCACCCATGAGTGGTTTGGGCTTGTGTTTGTATCATAGAGTGAATGGACCCTGTTTGCGAAGCTGGCTTTAGCCTACCAAGTTCAGGGTGACGATTGGGGTTTGGTATGACGTTTGGGTGTTCAGGGTGACAGTATGGGTTTATGCATGACGTTTGTATTTTGGTATTACGGAATAACCCGTCCCCCTTGCAGCGCCTAGCCACCCCCCTTCGTCACCCCGTGCAGCACGGAGCGCGGACGGCACGGGGCCCAGAAAACAAATTAATCCAGCGCCAGCCTAAAACCCTGCGTCGCTGGATACCGA
>JABABO010000002.1 GCA_014238195.1 Kordiimonadaceae bacterium
AATATTGCGGCTGAGTGGGTTGCGCGTGTGTACTCTGGTAATGCATCTGAGGGTGATGAAGTGGCCCTTAACGCTTGGCTTGATAAAGACGAGCAGCACCGCCGTGAGTATATGCGGGCGCTGGAAGTTTGGGATACATCTGGTTTGTATGGGTTTGAACAATCCCTTGAACCCTCGTCTTCCTTGAAATTCCATTGGTTCTATCAAATGGATGCGAAAGCTATTTCAAAGATTGCAGCCGTTTTCCTCCTAATGTTTGTTTCTGTTTATTATACCTATGTCTCACAAGCCCCCAAAACGCAGGTGGCTTCTTATGCAACGAAAACAGGCGAAACGCAGAAATTGTTACTAGCCGATGGCAGCACCGTAACTTTGAACACTGGTTCTAAGCTTTATGTAGATTTCAGTGAAAATATACGTCGGGCGATCCTCGATAGCGGAGAAGCCTTTTTCGACGTTAGTAAAGACCCTGAACGACCCTTTGTGGTTACGGCGGGGGAGCAGTCTGTCACAGTTTTAGGGACACGCTTTAATGTGCACCGCGACGGTAAAAAACTAACGGTCGCAGTGGTAGAGGGTGTGGTGGCCGTTCATGAAAACATCGAACCCGAAAAATTAGAGGAAAATGCGCGAAGTCTTTTTGAGAATGCTTCAATTGATGCTGAGGGTGACTTTACCCATTACAGGTTAGAGGCTGGCTCGGTGGGTACTTTTGAGAAGACCGTAGACCTAAAGGGTAACGTAGAAGAGGTTGCCGATGCCCAAAGCCATCAGGATTGGCGGCAAGGTATTGTTCGCTTTTCTGAAAGCCCGCTTGTCGAAGTGGTAGATGAACTGTCGCGTTATTCAATTGTGCCAATTGAGATTGCAGATGAGGCACTGGCAGACCTTAAAATTAGCGGCGTCTTTCATCATGATGATCTCATTGGTGCATTGGCGGGCTTAGAGGCCGTATTGCCTATCGAGGTTGAACACCGTGCTAATCGGATCATTCTTTATTCAAACGTTGAATAAAAATCATTGAATTGTAAAATATCCATTTTTTTTTGGAGGGGTTTGTTTCAAACTGCGTAATCATTCATAGGAAAGAAATTTTGGGGCCCATCTGGGTCTCAAGCTTATGGGAGGATTATATGAACGTGTGTCCAAGAAATACCAATACAATGAAGGTTTTTAGACAGCATACTAAACGGTTGTTAGGTGCAACAGCTATTTCCTTAGTGTTGGCCAATGCTGCCTTTGCTAACGAGAAGTCCATTAACATAGCTGAGCAAAAAACAGAAGCTGCCCTGTTAGCATTAGCTGAGCAAACATCTGTTCAGATCATGTTTGAAACAGGTGCTGTGGCCCAGCTGTCATCGCCCGCAATTTCTGGCACCATGAACATCGAGGCTGCCTTAACCAAATTACTAAAAGGCACAGACCTTATATTCAAAAAAGTATCTGATAGAGTGTATATAGTACAAAAAGTGGTACAGGAGCAACCTGTGCAGCCCCCAGTCAATAGCGCGACTGAAACACCAACAAGTGCAGCAGCAGCGGAGCAATCAGCCTTAGATCAAGCCTTAGAAGAGATCGTTGTTGTTGGCTCCCAAGTTAAGGGTGCACAAATTACTGACACTTTACCTGTAACGGTCATGTCAGTTCGGGATATCGAAGCGTCCGGCGCAACGTCTTTTGAGGAGCTCATTGGTGAGTTACCTCAGGCTGGTGCCATGGACTTCAACAGTGGTAGTGAGCTTTCAAATGATGCGCGTGGGGATATTGCCTCCTTAAACCTGAGAGCGTTGGGGGCGGACACCTCGCTGATCCTGGTGAATGGTCGGCGTATGGTGTCCCATGCACAGACCCAAACGTTCAACGGTGTGCCAATACAGTTCACCAATATGAATGCTATACCAACAGCTGGTCTTGGGCGCCTTGAGGTCCTGCGAGACGGTGCTGCGGCGCTCTATGGTTCAGATGCAGTGGCGGGTGTGATGAATGCCGTCATTCGCCGTGATTATGAAGGCCTAACGGCTGATATGCGCCTAAGTGACACGGAAGATAGCCGAATGCATGATTACCGCGCACGGCTTTATGGGGGTACTGATTTTAACGAGGGCGCAACGAACGTGGTCTTTTCATTGGCCTATTATAATCGTACTGGCCTAGATGCTAATGAGCGTGAAAATAGTGCGCAAGCGGATAAGCGTTTCCTTCTGGATGAAGATAGCCCCTTTTTCAACAACACTAGCCTAAGAAATAATTCAAGCTTTGGGCTTTTTGGTGAGTTTCGCGCAGGTCTACCAGACAGCAGCACAGACCGTATGGACGGTGAGCAAGTCAGTGACGCAGACGGCAACAGCCTAACCACTTCGAGTGGGCAGTTCCACCTTCAGCCTTCAGGCGTTTTCCCTAATGATAGCCAGTTCGGGATCGGATTTGGTGGTCATGGCCTTGAGATTGACGATGGTAGTTCCACGTCCACCAGCCAGACTTCGGGCAATGGGATTGCCCTAGACAATGGTATTGTCGTCAATCCACTTCGCTACAATATGAACGAATTTCGTCGTATGATACCAGATACAAAGCGCTTCAATGCAATGGCGGCAATCGAGCATGATTTTGACAATGGTGTGACGTTTTTTGGTGATATGATTTACTACCACTCTTCGTCCTATAAGTTCTTTGGTCCGCCGTTACTATCCACGTCGAATAACTTTACAATTCCCGCGAATTATTATTGGAATCCGTTTGGTCCAACAACACTGGAAAACGGCGATGCAAATCCGAATAGGGTTGCAGCTATTGACGCCCCAGACGAAGGCTATGATATCCAAGTACGACGCGCACGTTTCTTGGATTTAGGGCCACGTGACATCGATGTGTCTATGGATCAATTCCGCGTCCTTGCAGGTTTGTCTGGCGATTTTTCTGGTTGGGACTGGGAAAGTGCAGTGGGTTATTCTGAATCCAAAGCAACAGATACTAGCCTGTTAATTAGTCGTTCTCTTTTGTTTGATGAGCTGTCTAGAACCGATGCGGATGCTTTCAATGTGTTTGCAGGTCACCAGATAGATCAAAGTGATAAAGCGGATCGCTTCGGTGTAGATGTCACGCGCAAGAGTAAAAACACACTGGCAACAACGGATTTTAAAGTCTCTAAGGCTGACCTTTTTGCTTTACCAGCTGGTGATGTTGGAATGGCCGCAGGCATTGAATGGCGCCGTGAAACTATTAATGACGACCGAGATGACCGCTTAGATGGCACAATCACTTTTACAAACCCAATCACGGGGGAAGTCTTTGACAGTGATATCGCAGGCGTTAGTGGTACGTCTGACGTAAGCGCAAGTCGCAATGTGTATTCAGCCTATGTAGAAGCACTTGTACCGCTTCTTGAAGATAAACCGCTGTTTCATTCATTGAACTTGCAACTTGCAGCCCGCTATGAAAAATATACTGATATTAATGCAGACGTATTGAAACCCCGCGTAGCGCTGTCTTGGTATGTGACGGACTGGGTTCAGTTAAGGGGGGCTTGGTCAAAAGGCTTTCGGGCGCCAAACCTAGTTCAGGTTAATCAACCAGAATTTTCACGCTTCACAAACTTTCAGGAAGATTGGTCACGCTGTACCGACATTGATGATTGTTCAGACCGTGCCGTTATATCCCGTATCACTGGTAACCCTGATTTAAAGCCAGAAAGCAGCACCAACTATTCACTTGGCTTGGTCGTTCAGCCCCCAGCGCTTGATGGCTTGACGTTAGCTGTGGATTATTGGAGCGTAAAACAAAGCGGTACGGTTGGCACGATTGAACGCAATGACCAAATTGCCCTTGACGAATACCTTCGCCGCACGCAAGGCTCGTCAAACCCTGATGTGGTGCGGGCCGATGTGACCGAAGATGACATAGCGGCATTTGCTGGCTCAGGTATCACCCCATACGGTGAGATACTTTTTGTGCGTCAAACTTTTTTGAATTTGCAGGATAGGGAAGTCGCAGGGATAGATTTCACAGCGACTTACCGTGGTATCGAAACGCCGTTAGGTTTCTTCACATTGAAGATGAATGCGGCGTATTTGGAAAAATTTGAGCAGCAAGCCTTTGATTTATTTGCACCACTTTTGGAAGACGAAATTGCTGCGGGGAATTTAGATTCTTCTGCCTCAGGGGATTTGCGCCGTATTGAGCGTCGCCCTAAGTGGCGTTACAATTTCTCAATTTTGTGGGATAAAGGAAACTGGGGTGCAGGGCTAACAGGTCGATATGTCGGGAGTGTGATTGATCCAGATGTCACTGCAACGTTGGATTCTGGTGAAGAAATTGCCTTCCCTATTGATAGCTGGTTCACAATGAATGCTTATGCGGATTATACTTTTGGGGCCGGCGCACTCGACCGAACACGCGTTCGTTTTGGTGTGAAAAACCTCACGGATAAAGCCCCACCGTTGTTTGATAACTCAGCAGGGTATAGCGCGGGTCTTCACAGCATTCGAGGTAGGGAGTTTTACTTAAGCCTTAGAACGCATTTCTAAACCAGATACCTTGTAACGAATAATCCTTCGTCCCATCTTGCAATTGTTTATGCATTTTCAAGATGGGACGAAAGGGCCACTTTCTGACTATAGCGAGACCAATGAATAATGATCTTATTATTTATTGATAAGTCGAACCGACACAAAAGCGAGACCAATGAATAATGATCTTATTATTTATTGATAAGTCAAACCGACACAAAAGCGAGACCAATGAATAATGATCTTATTATTCATTAGTAAGTCGAGCCTAAACAAATACTTATAGCCAAATAAGGGGATCAATATTCACCGCATTTGGCTATATAAGGGAGCGATAAGGATGAATATTCACAGCATTAAAGGAATATTAAGTGGTTGTTTATTAACGCTGATATTGGCTACAGCCAGTGTTTCAGCAGATGATCAGCCACGTAGAATTTGCCATTTGGAAGCGGCCCAAATTTCCAGTGATTTTGACGGTGGACGTATCAATTCTTGCAATAAAATTGGTGTAAATAATATCCAGCTGGTTATAGAACCAGAATCCGCGCCGCCGATTAATCCTAGTCCTTGGTACGCCTTTCGTATTACGCCCAAAGCTGCAATGCCGATAGAGATTGAAATTCAT
>JABABO010000001.1 GCA_014238195.1 Kordiimonadaceae bacterium
TGGCACAGCGATCGGCGCGGGCATTGGTGGCATAATGGGCAGCGACGGCGGATCAATGATCGCTGATACGGTTGGTGACTTCTTTTCTGGTGACGACAGCCCGATGAAAAACGCTGTCAAGGCAGGCGGCGCGGCAGCGGTGATCGCGGGCGGCGTCCTAACCCCTGCCGCAGCCGTACAAGACACACCCGCAAAAACCATGAACGACAACAGCCAAGCGCATATCAGTGTTGCGGTTAATGCGCAGCCAGGCTTGGATGAAAAGCAGCTCGCCGATCTGGTGGCTGCGGAAGTGGAGAAGGCCTTAATCAAACAACAACAACATAAAATAGGGGTTTTATTGTACGATGACCACACCTCCTAACAACAGCTATATGGCGCTGGGAACGTTTGTTTTTAACGCGTCCAGTGCGCCGATTAATAAAATCACCCGCGCGGCTGGGTATACTTGGGTATCCAAGCAAGCCATCGCGGCGACGCCCATCCATCAATTCAACGGTGTCGGCGAACAAAAAATCACCCTAAGCGGTGCCATCCACCCCAGCATTGCCGGGGATGAAAAATCACTGGATGATCTGCGGGCGATGGCAGGGCAAGGCAAAAGCTGGAACTTGGTCGACGGCGGCGGCCAAGACTTGGGCGCTTGGTTCATTCATAATATCGACCAAACGGGGGAATATCTTGACCATAAAGGCGCTGCCCAAACCATCGATTTTACCATCAACCTTACCCTTGCCCCAGACCTGCTTAGCTTAGGCACCTTAGGCAGCGCCACGCCGCAACTGGACCGTATCATCACCAGCGACGGGCGGGTGCGGTGATCCCTGCCTATAAAATATTGATTGACGGCGCTGACCAAACCGCAGCGCTGAACTTAGCGGATATCAACGTCACTGATAAACGCGGTTTTGAAGCCGATACCTTAACGTTTCAATATGCTGACCCGCATTTTGAAATCGGGGTGCCGTCAAAATCCGCCGCCGTACAGATCTATTTGGGGTATGAAAACCAGCCCTTAGAAGACAAAGGCACCTTTACCGTGATGGGATATTCGGTGTCAGGCCCGCCGACACTGGTATCGGTCACTGCGACCGCCGCCAATGTCCGTGACAGTTTAAACAGCCAAAAAAACACATCCTACAAGAATAAAAGCTTGGGGGATATTCTGCAAAAACTAGCCAGCCGCAATAAGCTGGATATTCAATTATCCCCTGAACTGGCGGACATTACCATCAGCCATATTGACCAAACCAACGAATCCGATGGCAACCTGATCGCGCGGCTGGGCCGTTTGTACGGCGCTGTGGCCAATATCAAGGACGGCCATTTATTATTCACCCCGCTATCACGCGGCACCACGCCCATTGGCACCCCCAAGGCCGCCAAGGTGATCAACATCAGCGATATTGCAGGCCAGTATCAATTTTCCAATAACAAACGCCACAGCGAATATACCGCCGTCAAGGCACGCTGGCGCGATGTGGACGCAGGCAAAACAAATTTTGTTGAAGTCGACATCGATGTCGGGGGCAGTGCCAGCATCAAGATTAAAACCATTTTGCAAACCTTCGCCGATCAAGCCACCGCCGAAGCCGCCGCTGAAGCCGAAATCAGACGCTTGTCGGATATGGGAACCAAAATATCCCTCAGCCTAAACCACGGCGATGCCACGGTGATCACAGAAACCCCTGTTGTTTTAACGGGCTTCATCCCTGATATCAGCAATGCAAGCTGGGTTGTGGACAGCGTCACCCACACATTAAACGACAATGGCTTTCAAACCAAACTATCGCTGGTGAAACTGGTTTAGGGTGACGATGCTGACCCCTTCCCCGTCATTCAACCACGCCACACTTGCATGTACACACTTTGCCATAAAAGTGTGACACGCCCCAAGCAACCCCTTGAAGGGGTTAAATTATTAACAAAGTTGCAGTAATCCTTGACAGGCGTGCAAAAATACATAACCTTTAGCTGTAGTCATTGCTTGATAAAGTGGCGGCTACTCAGGGTCTGCAAACCCTTTTCACCATGCGCTGTTGACGCACACCCAATTGCTGATCAGGCACGGGCACCACACGCCGCAGCGGCGCAGGCCTATGCTAATATGAAAGTGTCAACAAAACCATGTCTTTAGTTCAAACAGCTGTCAGAATGCAGCCACAGTGCACTATTTGGGGCCCAATTTGCATGACCAACAGGCAACCCCACGTTATGGGGTCTAAGCGCCCAAACGGCCCTGCAAAAACAGGCACACCCAGCGTCAAGGACGCCTTAAACCAAGTCACCGAAATAACCAAGCGACTGCGCTGTCATGAATGCGAAATGTTGGCTAAGTGTTTTCGCCAGGGGGAGCGGTGTTTAAAAGGTCTGCTAGATCAAAATCAGGTTGACCCTTAACACGGCTGCGTAACATCAGAAAAAACTTAACCGCGGCCATGCCTAAATGCTGAGCCGTTTTTTCATCGACCGTGGCATGAATTTCCATGAACCGTGCCATCGCAGCGGCCAGCAAGGATTTATCCATTTGCGACAGGCCGTCAGGCAGCGGCACACTGCCATCGGTGATGATCGGCATCAAATCCCCCGGCTGAACCTGTAAAACTTTGGCCAGCTTCAAGGCCCATACTTCATTCAATCCGCCGTTTTTTATCCGGGTCATCTGGGTGTTTGTCGTGCCAATTTTATCAGCCAGATACCCTGCGGATAATCCCCGTTCTTTTCTTATGTCATCGACTCTGTTTGTCACTTTGTTTGCCATAATCACCCTGTTTTACACAAATATGTTTAAAATTCGCTTTACTTTTTTACAATTAAGACTAAATAATGGCACTACAGCAGGTATATTAAAAAATACGGGGTTCTTTTTATCATGGCATCTGAGCCGAACATTACCCACCTAACCACGCCGCATATTGATACCGCCTATATCAAATGCCAAACGGCAAAACTTGTTGACATGGTCGGCGGTGTTCACAGTGCCGCCGCCATCGCGGGCAAAAGCCCATCGATGATCAGCAAATATCAAAACCCTGATAACAGCCATATTTTATGTTTTGCAACACTAATACGTTTATCACGAACAACGCAAGACGCGAGTTTAATAAAATATGCCAACAGCCTGCTGGGTGGGACACGGCCCAGCGCTGTGCTTAATTTCACAAGCCTGATGCAGATGCTGGGGCAAATCCAAAAGGAAGGCGGTGAATTTATGCAGGTGTCGCTTGACGCGCTGGCCGACCAGCATATCAGTGCCACCGACGCGCAGCGGATGATCAATGAACTGAATGATGTCCTGATCATTGTGCAGCAAACGCAAAAAATGCTATCATCACTTCGGGGTGGGGAACATTCGCAATGACCAACCAAGCAGGAATGTCCCCAATGACACAGAAACCAAACGATCACCAGGCATGGCAAAAAACCATATCGGCGAAACAAAACACCAAAACCCGCAAAAACAACAGCAGCAATCGCACGCGCTGCCCGCACTGTAACACCGTTTGCACCACCTTGCGGACCGAACAGCTAAGCCCCAACTACCGCGAAATCTTTTACCTGTGTAGCAATGACACATGCAGCTGCATATGGGTGGCCAGCATCACGCCTGTGCGGACCATTGCGCCATCGAAAAACCCCAATGCAGAGGTGCGCATGTCCAGCGCACCAACATAAGCGGGCAAAGGGGTGGGTATGTCAGTTACAATAATGTTTCCACAGACCATTGCCAGCTTCCCTGTTGGCGATGATCCGCATGTCCGCGTCCGCATACCAATGGGGATATTCAGCTTTCACCTTGTCCATCCAAATTTTACGCGCTTTGCTTCTGACATTATTAAACCCAGCATCACGTTCAGGCGTTTCATACCAGAACATGGTACCCGCCGTTATCCAGCCCTTGCCGTATGGAGTATCGGCATAATAAAATGTTTCCCCATCAGGTCTTCTTACCCGCTCAACAAAAGTTATTTCTGTGTCAGCAGGTACGGTAAATACCCCATCAATGTCAGCCAACGTTTGCTCTCTTGTTTTGCGGCTGGTATCAAGCGGATGGCGCGGACCAACGGGCGTAGCTTTCTCAAGCAAAAAACGCCCCATCGGCAGATTATCTTTTATGCCAAAGCCATGTTGACTGCTAAACCAATGATTAAAGCTACTTTCGCCCTTCCGCATGGCACAATAATCCATCATATTGCCCGCGTTCAAAATACCGCCGTCAACAAAGGCAGGGACATCATCACTGATCGCAGGGCTGGATGTAACATTGTCTTCAGTCGCGGGATCGCTGGGGATCATATACCCGCCGCCGATAATCAATATATAGGTCAAATGCCCCAATGTTTTACGGATATAAATACCCTTAGCCCACAGGCGGCTTTCATAGAAATCAGGGCCAAGTTTGTAGAACGCCAAAACGCCAAGCCAGACCCAAAACAAACCACAGCCCAGCAAAAACAAAAATATGCCTGCAACTTCTGGGACCGATATCCACCAGCTGATCAATGCAAAACCAGCCAGCCCCAAGAAGGTAACGTGTGGGCGTTCCGTAATGGCTTCCAGTTGCGCATCGGAAAATGGCAGCTCGTCATAATTAACAATATCACCGCTTTCTTCGTCTATATCGACCGCCACCCAAATGGTGCCAGCATAAATAAGCCCTGCAATGGACAAGGCCAAAAACAGACCAGTGTCAGCCAAAAATTCCATGATAATCCCTCCCTAGGTTACAACAACCCGCAGTGTACAGTTTCAACTTATAAAAATAAACACTTGTTTCGTGTTTTGTTTCGCGCTATAAGCATTTTATTCAGTGAGAGCTGGATCGGGTTTAGCACCCCGCAACATCAAGGCGTCAGACACGCCACCCTTTTGGGATTTATGCGTGTTTTTTCATGTCATTCTTATGGCTGGGCGCAATGGGCCACTTTTGTGGGCCGTTTCCTTGATGCGGTAGTGCTAATCCGTTGTTGCCCAGCCACCCTGCTTAGCACCAGGCCTTGGGCGTTACTACAACATCAAGGGAAAACGACATGACGAATCCGTCGACACACAACCGCGCCGCGGAAACTTTGGCCGCCACTGGTAACAGCTTGCGATATTTATCTGAAACTTGCGGGATTATCGCAGGTGTTGCTGGTGACGTCCGCCATATTGATCCGGTGAAATCCGCCGCAGCTTTCAGCGACCTTTATAACGCGCTGATCACTGAACGCGGCGACCTGAAAAACCTGATCAACCGCATCAAACGCGCGCTGGCAGCGCAGCCAGCCGACGATGCCTTGGCCGAAGATTTAACCTTGGCCACGCTGGATCACCGGGCCTCGCTTAAGGCCATTCACGATTATATGGGGGATTTCATCGACCTGATGGACTGCACCACCGAATCCAGCACGAACAATCCCGATATTTACGCAGGATATTTGTCAAAGCGCATCAATCGCTTTGCCGCCGACATTCGGGAACAAGCGGCGTGGTTCAACCGCAACTTTGACCCAAACAAACAGTAAAGAAAGGATACACTGATGACAGATCCCATTAAAAAATCTAAGTGCCACGCCATCGACGTACATGTCGGGCAGCGCTTGCGCACAATTCGTAAAATTCGCGGCCTAAGCCAAAGCCAATTAGCCGAAATTTTGGGCGTAACGTTCCAGCAAATTCAAAAATATGAACGCGCCACAAACCGTATATCGATCGGGTCACTGACCTATATGGCGGGTGAACTGGGCGTTGATGTTCATTATTTCATCGAAGGCATTGATGGCACCAGCACAGATCAAAGCGCCCGCAGCGCCAAACTATCCCTGATCCATTGCCTGCCTGATGAACGCTTGGACGCGATCCTTGCGCTGGTGAAATCCGACCCCATCATGCAGGCAGCGGAGACATCCTTGGTAAAAACCGCTGTAGGCGGCCCGTAACTCGCCCTGGGTAATGCCTGAGCACGCATTTCAAAAAGGCTCGCTTCTTTAAGGGATAGGCAGGGCAAATGACACATCAAAATACAAATCTGATACGAACGGAACTGATCAAGCAATATCAGTTCAAGCAATCTGGTGAATGGCTGCGGCGCGGCGTTTGCCCCAGCTGCGGCAAGCGGGAACTTTATACCCACGCTGAAAACCCCGTTATGGTGAAATGTGGCCGCGAAGCCAAATGCCGATTCGCAGAAAAAGCCAAAGACCTATTACCTGATCTGTTTGTTGATTTTAACAAAAAATACCCTGCCCTAGACAAAAACCCCAAGGCCACCGCAAACGCCTATATGGAACTGGTACGCGGTATCAACCCCGTTAAATATCACAAGAATTGGTCGCAGGATAAATATTGGCACCCGCGCGGCGATAAGGGTACGGCCACGGTGCGCTTTCACTTGAACAAAAGCGTTTATATGGACCGCTTTATCGAAGCCGTTACCGTGGCCTATGACGACGGCACTGTTGTTAAGCGCAAAATGTCGTTCAGCAAAGCCCCCGATACCTACAAGGGTCTTTGGTGGCAGCCCCA